>JAUWRA010000048.1 GCA_030610815.1 Methanosarcinales archaeon | reverse complement strand
TCTTCAATATTCCCAAATATGACCTGCTTATGTACTTTAACGAGCTTTCCACCTTTTCGTTCTTTTATTACCTGTGCATATCTTAGATCCGTTCTCGGTATCTTGTATGGTTTTTTAGGTCTTCCTCTCTTTCCAGTTTTTGGAGGCGTTACTGTCTCGTTATAGAGATTAAAAAGAGCCACCCTATACTGATTATTCCCATCACTTACAAATAAAGGCAACTTATTGTTTTTATCGAGACATGAATCGATTCCCTTGATTAATTCATCAGCTGACTCTTGCATCCTTGGGCCAACTACTATGCTAAGAAGTAATCGTGACTCTTTTGCAAAACCTACCCATATCCACCGTTCTTCCTTAGGGTCTGCCACTCCCGGAATTGGTTTTTTTTTACAAAGGTCCAAAGTTCGTCTAATTCAACCTTTGAGATTTGCAGATCCTTAAGAAAGATATCATTCACCTTTTCACTATGATTTGCAGCTCGGAGAAGCCAATCCCTAACTGTATCCAATTTCACATCTAATATATATGATATTTTTCTAAGAGGGATGTCACTAAGAACCATTTTTAGTGCAAGAATAAAGGTATCTTTTTTCGTCCTGAGGTCATAAAAGACCGTCCCACTCCGACTATTGAATGATTTCCCACATGTTCTACAGATAAATTTCCTGACTTTTTCATTTTGTGTTTCATATGTTCCATTTCCAGCAATATTTCCCATGTCAGTGATTCCATAGTCAGAACACAAAACATTAGGGCAGGCAATATCGATGAATTTTGATTTTGGACCACGTGTTCCCATATTAATCACCGATGATTATATTGTTTTAATATTACTTAAAACATCAGTAGATAAAGGGGTCAATACCCTAACATCCAGGAAATGTAAAAAGAAAGATAAGGACGACTGATGAACTGATGCTGTAAAATCTCCTTAAGCACTTGATGGAGCACTAAGGCAGTCTTTGCTCACATCAAGGTTAGATGCACTTATCCTATATACGAGATTATATACAATTAAAAAAGTGATACACACACCTTTTTAACAGATAGTAGAATGATAGCAGTGGAAAAACGAAATTTTTTCAGAATAAAATAATAGTTAACAGATGGTTTAATCAACATTAATACTATCAAA
Organism: Methanosarcinales archaeon; assembly: GCA_030610815.1. Taxonomy (GTDB): domain Archaea; phylum Halobacteriota; class Methanosarcinia; order Methanosarcinales; family Methanocomedenaceae; genus Methanocomedens_A. The sequence continues at coordinate 14,225 of JAUWRA010000048.1, read as the reverse complement.
TACCCCAGGAATAATATGACCAAGCAGATACTTGTAACCAATGACGACGGTGTCTATGCTGCCGGGATCAAGGCATCATACCAGTCTGTCCGGGACCTGGGGCACGTTACCGTTGTGGCACCTTCCATGCAAAAAAGCGGCGTGGGTCGCAGCATTTCCATCTTCGAGCCACTGAGGATAAACAAAGCAGGTGTGGACGGGATGAAGGCTTTCGCTGTTGGCGGGACACCCACAGATGCCGTGATACTTGGAATATTCTCAATAATGAAACAAATGCCAGACCTTGTAGTTTCAGGTTTCAATATAGGTGAGAACATCAGTACCGATACCGTGACCACATCAGGCACAATAGGTGCGGCCCTGGAGGCTGCCAGTTATGGCATACCTGCCATCGCCGCCTCTATACAGGTATTGGATGAAGGTGATAAGTTCGATGACCTGCGCTCCTATGAATATGATTTCAAGGTAGGCAAGAAGATTGTGAACAGTATCGCCAAAAAGATGCTGCAAAACGGTCTTCCACCTGGTGTGGACCTGCTGAACATCAACATACCCAGGCATGCAACCCCGGACACTGACATCCAGGTCACACGTCTGGCCAGAAAGATATTCAGGACATCAGTACAGGAACGCCACGATCCCAGGGGCAGGCCGTACTACTGGATCGACGGAGACCTGATACATGATGCAGAGGAGGGAACGGACGTGCATGCTGTTATGAAATGCGGACACATTTCAGTTACACCCCTCACACTTGATTCCACTGCCCGGGTAGATTTTAAAATAATCGAAGATTTATTTTGAGAGTAAAAAATGAAAAATAAAGAAAAAGTAAAAGTAAAAGTAAAAGAAAAACCATACGCCCAGCTGCTTGACCGCATAATGCTATATGCTTCGGTCTTTATGATAATGGGACTCTCGGATGCTGTCATCCCCATCCTTCCGGAACTATCAGACAGCACGCTTTTGGCAAACGGAGCCGCTTCCAGCCTGATATTCTCATCATATTTCATAGGCGCACTGCTGACCATGATACCTTTTGGTGTACTGGCTGATGCCTACGGCAACAGGTTATTCATCATAATCGGACTTATATTGACATTAATATCAGGGGCTGCCATCATAGCATCTGATAATGTTTGGGTGATAGTCATAGCCAGGTTCGTGGAAGGTATGGGATGCGGAGCGTTCTTCCCTGCAGCCTTTGCAATGTTATCAAATTTCAAGCAATCCGGACAGTATATAGGTGAGTTCAATTCCCTGCTTAATCTGGGGCTGGCTGCTGGTATGGGGCTGGCCGGGATACTGGTATCCACAGGGATAAAGAACGGCCTGATATTGTTCGAGGGGCTGCTGGTCCCCACGTTCATGATATCCCTTATGGTACTGATCAATAACGGCTACGGTGAAACAGTATCAAAGAAAAGTGAAGTGGCGTCCGTGATACTCAGGTCAAGGAAGATGCTCATCCATCCCGAGTATTCGCAGATATGGTTGCTGTCATTTATCTTATTCGGCAGTAGCGGTGTATTGATAGCCCTGTACCCTGACTTCAGTATTGGTTCACTGCAAAAAGGCGCACTGGGCGCATATCTGGCCAGCATTTATTTAGGTGCAATGGTCACATCCCTGATAGCAGGCAGGCTGCAGGTGCAAAGGGATATTCTTGTCAGGGCAGGTGTGGTCATTACCGGTGCGGGTGCACTGGCAGCAGTGTTCCATCCCATTGGCCTGACTCTGATGGGTGCTGGTTCCGGACTGGGGCTGGTTGGACTGGTCACTGGTGTAGCATACCTGAAGATCGAGAAAGGACTTGCCATGGGGATATTCAATACCTGTACCTATGCCGGGCTTGCACTGGTTCCACTCATTAGCGGGCTGGTTCTGTCATCTCTGGGATATAACGGGTCTACCGAGGGTTATAGCGGAGTGTTTGTTGTAAATGGCATCCTGCTGATGGTAATGGTATTCCTGCCAATGGGAGCATTAAAAAAGTAAAAAGAGAAGGGCGTTAAAAATCAAGCCCTTCCAGTTCAGTAAAATTCATGTCCTGCATACCCTCTATATCTGCCAGCAGGGCATCCAGTTCAATCATATCTGATTCGATTGTCGATATCTCACTGTCCATGACGTCCCCTGTCGGAGCTGGTGTGGAGGTTGCTGTGCTTGTTGGGGATGCGGTCGGACTTGCAGGTATTTCTTCTGATGGACCTGCACATCCGGAGATAGCCAGACCTACCAACAAAATTGATAGTATTGCCAGGTTTCTTATCCTCATGTTAGCTGCCTCCCGTATCCACGGCAGAGTTCTGGTCATGTATTTGATCCTGGACCTCTATTTGATTTTGTGTCTGGTTTTGGAATAAGGTCTGGTTCTGGACTTGTACCTGATCTTGTGTCTGGTTCATATATCCTGCTTGATCTCGGGCCGGTAACTTCGTTTGTTCCTCTGGTGCCCAATCATTGCTCGATATATGTTTACCATTCTTTTCTACGTTATACGTGCCATATCCTCTGAGTATTACACTGCCTGTCCCCTCCACAGTAAGCTCAATGTCATCACCAAGTATCACAACAGTAACACTGCTGCCGCTAATATCGGCAGTTCCATCAAACCCGCTGTACCTGACAACGCCATCACCAATATCTTCCTTGGTCCCATATCCTGTAACTTCTACTTCAGCATTGCCGTCATAGTCAGTGATCGTCAGTATCCCGCCCCTGGCATTGATCTTTGCCTCCATATCACCTGACATTGTGGCCTTACCATCCCCTGAAGCGGTCAATTTGCCTGTACCGCCCAGGTCTGCAGAGCCGGGCCTGTGCTCTTTGAGTTCGGCAAATATCTCACGTAATACTGAATAGCCGTCCTTGAGCTGCTGTTGTGTTTCTCTCACAAGACTGCCGGCTTCATCCAGGAACTCCCTTGCATCTTCAGCATCTTCAAGAACCCCGTCATTATCAAACCCATTGTGCTCATCAAATAGCTGTGTGGCTTGATCATGACTGTCTTTTGCCTCTTCCAGCGCTTCATTATATTTATCCTGGAGCCGCTCCAGTTCGGTGGTATCCACGCCTCCATCTACTAACCTTTCAATCTCGGCTTCAATGCGGTCTGAAATAGATTCACCACGTTCCAGGAATGTATCTATCCTGTTATTTGCTGTACCAAGAATAAAATACCTTGATTCCAGATTGATATGTTGCCAGATGTCCCTGATCTCCTTGATAACTGCCTGGAACTCTTCCCTGGTCTCGGCGGCTTCAACATCGTTTTTCATGCCTTCAAGCTGGTTTATGTAATTCTTTAAATTATCAGTGGCTATAAAAGGCGCAAATCCGCTGTCTTCAGCCTTTATTGCATTGTCTTCCAGTACCTCCAGATGTAGGATAGTGTAGTCAATGGTATGGAGCAAAAAGTTCCTTGTGGCATTTTTCAGGTCAAAGATCGTCCTGCTGGTCCTTGAATCTTCCAAACGTGCCTTGGCATCAAGTAATTTCTCCTTTGAGTCCTGATATGACTGTTTTGCTTCCCTGACCCGTTCCTGGGATGTTTGATATTCTTCTTGAATATTCTTGTATTGTTCGGGGGATGTATCAGCATAAGCAAATGTTGGAGCAAACAACCCAAGGAGTAACATTATGACCGTAGCCTTCGCAAACGCCGCAATCATTTGTATGTTCTTTTTTTCATTCATTATATTTTCCTCATTCAGTGGTTATTAACTGAAGTTCTTTTACTTCATTGAACCTACCTCGGCTGTGGCAAATATAAAGATACTTTCAAGTATTATATTTTTAAAGTTTCATATAGCTATTAAATAGTTTATAAACCTTTATTTAATTGTTTTTCGTGATTTAAATTGATATTTATCCATATTATTTGATTACAATGGATATTTTGAACATTTAGGGATATCTTCAAGATCGTGTGGGTAAATTTACACAATTTAAGCTGGTGATGATAAAATTATCTTTGCGTTCTTAGCGCCCTTTGCGGTGAATTAATATAAACATCAATGAAGACGACTACGTTTTTCATATAGCACCGCAAAGTCCGCAAAGGGCGCGAAGAATCCAATAGTTTAGCTATGGTACCCACTCAATGTTAAAGAGAGCCATAATTAGTATCAACATTTAAGTTGAGGGAATGTTGGTGGGAAGTTCAGTAAATGTCTGAGGGGAGTTCAGAGGATGCTGGTGAGACGTTCACTGAATGTCCGATGGAGTTCAGTGAATGCCAGATAACCGTCTATTCGATCTTATCTACCCTTGATACCCTGAGCAGTGAACAAACAGGTACACCTTCTATGGAATCAAATCCTTTCTTGTCTATCAGTACACCGATGGCAGTAGGGATGGCCTTATTACTTTTCAGGATTGAAATTACTTCTTTAATGGTACTGCCGGTAGTGACAACATCATCCACAATAATGCACTTCTTTCCAGAAACCGTGGAGAAGTTCTGGGACAGCATACCACCTGAACCACCGGATGAATGCTTGTTTGACTGGAACACAGAGAGCTCGGCATTCAGTTCTTCGGCTATCAGGCTGGCCATGGGTACTCCGCTCAAGGCCACGCCCACCACAACCTCAATGTCAGCGCCTGGATTCTCAAGACATTCAAATACCAGGTCGCACAGGGCACTGGACATTAATCCCAGTCGCCTGGAACTACGGCCTATGCTGCTCCAGTTCACATAGATATCCTTGGGTGCCTGGGTCACATCCCCTTTTGGTGAATGTGCCAGCAGCCAGGTGGCAGTCTCCCCGGAAACATTAAGTTCATCTGCGATCTGTCCTTCTGCCAGTCCGCTCTGCTGAAGTTCTAAAGCTTTCTGGATCAAGTCTCTAATATTCTTCATAACAATACCTTCATTTTATTCAGTCTGTAACAACATAAAATTAATCCTGGACGATCAATGCTTCACCCCTTCACCCGCCGCCGCCTGACCCCTGAACCGCAGATGGGACATTCATTGCCAGATTCCACTACATTACCGCATCCTGTACACTTTAATTCCCACACAACCTTCTTCCTGATCCCTGACGTGGCAGCGGTCATATATTCAATTCCAAGGTTGGCAGCCACATTCTGTATAGCATAATCATCAGTGACCAGGATCACCCCAAACCCACTTTTCAGTTCCAGGGCCTTTGCAAGGATATCCACATCAGTCACTGACAAAACACTTGTATCTCCCGTGGAAATCGCCACCGACCTCACCTTTTCCCGGCAGGCTCCATCCGGAAGCTCAACTCTTAGCCCTGCATCCTTTAGCAGGTCGAACCTCAGCCTTGATTTACTATCCATGATCTCATCAACCACTGCCGGTACTGTGACAGTGGTCCCGTCCCTGAACTCCACCTGGGCTATGAAACCCGAGGTGTCGATAACATACACTTTGTCCTTCATCAGTGGGTCCCTGCTGTCTTTAGTGCTGATATATATTCCCGTTCGAACTTGCCGAACCGCTTTGCCTCATCTGCATCGAAATACTTCCTTATGTCCTTCATTGTGGCTGTAACTTTATCTTCTTCTGGTATAGCCAGCCTGGCAAAAGACCGGGCCGATTGTTTTATGGAAGAATCAAGACCATCAGCGATCGCATATCTGCTCACTTCTTTTAGTGACCAGAGAGCCTGGTCCACTGCGTCACCCAGCTTTTTTGATGATGATTCCATGCCAATATTTCCCAGGGCACTCACGGCCCTATTGATGCCGGTTTCCATGTGCTGGTACCCAAAGGCCACTCCAATATCCTTAATCGACCAGATAGCCTGCTCAGTTCCCAGTTCCAGCTTATTGGATGCTGCTATCGTGCCCTGGACCTCCAGGTAGGATACTATCTGGTTTGCCTCTAATGCCATATCATTCTGCACGGCAGACACACCTATATCACGCAGCTTCAGGGCAGTTTGCTTAACTGAACTTTCCAGTGAATTGGCTGCTGATCCCTTCCCGATAATAAATAAAGCCGTACTTATTTCCGTAATCGCTCTCCTGTCCTTATCCCTTACAGCTGAGGCTCCAATAGTCCCCAGCATATCGCCGGACCTTGGCGGAATGGATTCAATACCCTGGGCAGCAGCCGCTGAACCTATCCGGCTGATGGCATCGATTATTGTCATTTTCATAATTTCATATCCCCTTAACTGCAGGACATCATAATATTCGAAAAGCCTTCGCAGGATATCCTCTAACGGAACCTCAATACCCCTGGATATGGCATACTCCCCTATCTCACCTATGATCCTGATAGACCCGGCTGCGGATTCGTCTTCATCCATTTTAAGCGCGAGTTTACCGATGTCATCAATTTGGGAAATAAAATGTGAAGTGACCCGGTCCAGGCTCTTACGCCTCATTCCGGAAGTGGTCAATAATTCTATACAACTGTTTTTTAGTATTTCCAGGCCGAATATCGATGGACCCAGTACACCCCTCATAATAGAACCCCTGATGATGTCCACTATGGGCTGGGTAGGGTCGCGGTCATACTTCCGTGTGCCTGTGGACTGGACAGTTATCAATATGTTATCCCTTGTGATCTCCTTGTAAAATCTCTCAAATGTCTGGTTCAGCTGTTCCTTTTGTAAATACCGGTAGACATAGTATCCTGCCATACCAATTAGAACAGAACAGGGCACCAACAGTACTATCCGGACAGCCTGCAAATTCCAGGTAGCAGGTCTTAGACTGATAAAGTCCAGTACCATCATCAGGCTGGCTGTGATAGTGAACGCACCAAGTACGTAGGATAATGATTCCCTGATATTGCTCTGTTTTTTAAGGTAATCTATGAACTTCTGGTATATGTTAGCCGAGCGGGTTCGTGACGGTTTCCTGCGTTTTAACAGCCAGACACTGATGATCCATAATAATAGGGCTATGACAGTGACAGCCATATGACCGGCAATATTTATGGACACTTCCCCTGACATCCATACAGGCATAGCCAGCAGGGTTATCTGGATTAACAGGGCACCAAGGCAGATATCAGAACCTACAGAGCGAATAGTTAACCCATTGGTGTATTTGATGAATAGTGCCATAAAGAAAAATATTGCCGAAAAAATAGCAATAGGCACGAATTCAAAAGCAGTTGAAATAACAATTGACATATTAATTAATATTTTATATTTGTATATAAAGTATTACTTTATACAGGCACGGTCCCATAATCCAGTTAAGTAATTGTTGGACAGCTTCCAAAGGGTGCAAGGGCGGAAAGGATTCTACTGCCCTGGCTTTGCGTGCATTGCGTTCTTCGTGGAGTGTTATTTCATAAATAATATATTTTAACAGCCGCCGGCAGCTAACCAACACAAAATCCACTTCGCACCCCAGGACCGATGGAAACCCATGCATCACGAAGCACCACAAGAGCACCAGCCAGCCTGCCCTGGGGTTCATGGACAAAAGGAAGAGGGGGGATATAAACGAGCACCCTGATGCATTCTAAGCATATGCTTCCTCACTTCTTATCTGTTTATACACACGCTCAAGTAAATTCTGCCCTGCAATTTTTTGGAACTCTTTTTCATTCATATACTTTGCAGTCATCTCCTCGTTCAGATCCATTCGGTCGATAAAAAGTCCTTCGAGTGCCTTTAAAAAGACATATCCAAAGTTCTCCATAGTATTAGCCATGGCAGCCTGGCGTAAATTTGTGTCCGAAACTGCATCTTCACAAATAGAATCAAAAAACAACTGGTCAGCCGGTTTAAAGTCGGTTCCCAAACGCTCATTCAAAATATCGATTAGTTGCGATAACTCAATTTTCTCCTCATGACTTACACCAGTTCCAACGGATGTGGGTCCATCCACTTCACCGCCTGCTTTCAATTCTATTGCTCCTTCGCTTATCTTCTGGAGCTTGTAATACTCAAGCGCAACCTCATCGTCCAGATCGTACGAGTCCCCGGTTCCGCGTCTTGGAAGTTTGATCAAAAGGAAACGGATGTAAGAATACAGCTTCTCAAGGTCTGAATCCTGGAAAGGTATTATCTGTGAAAGGAAAGCATACAGGTTCCGGTAAGCTACAAGAACTTTACGAAATTCTTCCTGTGTATCCTTTCCAAGCTGTTTGAAACGGGTCACAGCAGGATCGATACATGCATTCATCTTAGCATGGTCTGAAGACGTCTGGTTATTTGCTGGTTTGTAGAATACTTTACTGAACTCTTCGACTTCGGCTTTATAATAGACCTGTTGAGCATCCAGTCTTGCCTGTAGTTCATAGAGCTGGTGTGGTTCTGCACGTTCACCAATATTCGTTTGTTCATAATACGGCTGGAATGCTTCAAGTATCTCCTGGGTATCATTCACGAAATCAAGCACAAAAGTATCTTCCTTGCCTGGATGGGTACGGTTTAAGCGGGAGAGTGTCTGCACAGCCTGAATATCTTTTAACCGCTTATCGACATACATGGTATGCAGAAGTGGCTGGTCAAAACCGGTCTGGTATTTTTCAGCTACCAGAAGTACCTGGTATTCATCAAGTGCAAATCTCCCTGGTAATTCTTTTTCCCGAATTCCATTATTCATGCCAACTTCAGTGTAATCCACATTTGGCAAATCTGGATCTGTCACTCTTCCTGAAAAAGCCACAAGTGTCTTAATGCCTGTATAACCTTTTGCAGCTATATATTTGTCAAATTCCTGCTTGTACCTGACAGCATGAAGCCTTGAAGAAGTAACAACCATTGCCTTGGCTCGACCGCCTATCTTGTGCATGACAAAAGTCCTGAAATGCTCTACCATTACCTCTGTTTTCTGGGCTATGTTATGTGGATGAAGACTCAGGAATCGAGCAAGTGCACGGGCAGCCTTCTTCTTATCCACCTCCGGGTCATCCTCGATAGATTTTATGAGACGGTAATATGTTTTGTAGGTGGTGTAATGTTTGAGCACGTCAAGGATGAAGTTTTCTTCTATTGCCTGGCGCATACTGTAAAGGTGGAATGGTACAGGCTTTCCGTTAGTACCAGCCTGACCAAAGACTTCCAGTGTCTTGTATTTTGGTGTTGCTGTGAAAGCAAAGAAACTTATGTTTGGCTGGTGACCGCGTTTTGCCATTGCGCGAAGAACCTCCTCCTCGTAATCAGGAAGGTTATGTTCAACTGCATATTGCTCAGCTTCATCCTTTATCTGGAAGGCGGCAAGTGTACCCTTGAGATCTGTTGCGCTTTCTCCACCCTGTGAACTGTGTGCCTCGTCAATAATAACTGCATATCTTCGATCAGGGAAAATGCCGTCTTCATCCAGCAGGTCCCGGGAGATTTCATTATTTTTACGAAGTTTCTGAATCTGCTCAACGATGAATGAGAATTTTTGCAATGTGCTGATCACGATCGGAGTGCCTTTCGCTAAAGCAAGAACAAGTTGTTTAGTGTCTTCATCTATCTTCTGGATAACTCCCTGTTTATGTTCGAACTGGTAGATGATACCCTGTAACTGCTGGTCAAGTACACGTCTGTCAGTTATGACGACAACTGAATCAAAGACCTTCTCATCGCTGTCATTGTGAAGGCTTGCAAGCCTGTGAGCCAGCCACGCAATAGAGTTACTTTTTCCACTGCCTGCCGAATGTTCCACAAGATAGTTATTCCCCACCCCTTTTTGTTTTGCATCCGAAACAAGTTTTCGCACAACATCAAGCTGATGATAGCGGGGGAATATCATTGTCTCTTTTTTGATCTTCTTGCTGCCTATTTTCTTTTCTTCCACCTGTATGTGGATGAAACGTGCCAGTATGTCAAGGAAGCTGTCACGTTGTAATACCTGTTCCCAGAGATAGGCTGTTTTGTACCCATCCGGGTTTTCGGGGTTACCTGCACCTGTCCCGTTACCCATGTTGAAAGGTAAAAAGCGCGTCTTTTTCCCTGAAAGCCGGGTTGTCATGTAAACTTCATCAGGGTCAACAGCAAAATGCACGAGTGAGCGTTTCTTGAACCTGAATATCAGGTCGTTTTGGTCGCGGTCGTTTATGTACTGATGAACTGCGTTTCTCCATGTCTGTCCTGTCATCGGGTTTTTGAGTTCGGCAGTAGCGACAGGAATTCCGTTTAAGCCCAGAACCACATCTATGGATTTTTCGTGGTTTTCGCAGTAGTGAAGCTGGCGCGTAATTGTCAGCTGGTTTTCTTTATAGAGCTTTTGTGTTTCAGGGTTCATCCTGCTTGCAGGGGCAAAGTATGCCACACGAAAGAGTTTGCCAAAGCATTTGAACCCGTGGCGCAGTACCTTGAGGCATCCTTCATGGTCTGAGTCAAGGGCCCGGATGAGGTCGGAAATAAGGGTTTCTTCTGCTTTTTCTTTCTGGATGTTCTTGAGGTATTCCCATTCTTTGGGCTGGGTTTTTTGGATGAATGGTATGAGTATGGTTGGGTCAAGGCAGCGCTGGCGGTCGAATGTTTCAGGGTTGCCGCTGATGTAGCCCCCCTCTGTTATTAAATTGTACTCGATAGCTGCTTCGAATGTGGCTTCCGTATAAATCTTACTCACCGCTTTCCCTCCGTCTTGTCTATGTCGCAATCTGTGTCGTAATTTGTCGTGATACTGTGTCACAAGTTGTGTCGCAAGTTTGTCACAAGTCTGTCGCAAGTTGTGTCATGAATTTGTCGCAAGTTCATAGTATGTCCTCTTTGAGTCGGTAAATCAACTGGTTGGTAGCCCCTTCCGAAACTATCAATCCTTTGTCTATCATAACTTTTAAATCTCTTTGCAGTGTCCGGCGGTTTGTCTCCGGGCAAAGCTGTTCGTAGTTTTGGATGGTCATGCCGCCATGTTCGAGTACGTAGTCCAATGCCATCGCCTGCCGCTTGGAAAGGTCGTAATTCCTGGTGATCACGTCCAGACGGATTATCTCTTTCCCGCGCTGAGTTACTTCCTGCATCTGTGTAGCCAGCCCTTCAACGAAGTACTCAAGCCACCCGGTCATATCCATGTCTTGTTCCCGAACGTTCTGGATGGCGCTGTAAAAGGCGGCTCGGTCTCGGTCGTAATACTCGCTGATGGTGAAGAGACGCTTAAAATCGTAACCAGCCCGATAGAGGCACAGTGTTGAGAGCAATCTGGATGTGCGACCGTTGCCATCCCGGAAGGGGTAGACATGCACCAGCTGGAACTGGGAGATGCCGCTCACAAGTACCGGATGTGTTTCCTTTTCGCTATTTAACCATTCTACAAGAGTCTCCATCATCCCGGATACCTCTTTAGGTGGCGGGGGTTTGTAGATGACTTCGCCTGTGGCAGATTTGACAACGTAGTTCTGGACATCGCGGTATTCGCCCGGCGTTGCTGCGCCGCCACGTACACCTTCGACCAATCGCTTGTGGATATCAAGGATAAGCTCCTCGGTTATGTATTCGCCGCTGTCGAGATATTTTGAAACGAAATCGAATGCCCTGCGATAGTTCAAAAGTTCCCTGACATCATTGGGATCCACGTTTGATACGTCCTCCCCAGCCAGCAGACGCCTGGCTTGATCCAGAGTAAGCTGTGTTCCTTCGATATGCGTGGTATGATGCGCTTCCAGGACAAGGGCTCTATCACCCATGGAACGGATCCATTCCTCGGAGAGCTCAGCTGCTTCCAGAAAACCTCTTGCACGCTCGATCATGGTGAGACCTGACGTGATCCTGTTCGTGATTACGAATTTCGGTCGGAAATCCTTTGATTGAACTGATTTAACCGCAGAGGGCGCAGAGGTACGCAGAGACCGTTTCATACATTCACCGTCCCGTCTCCTCAGTGAAGTTGTTCACCATTCGTTTGATGCCAGATTTAAGTCGTACGACGTTGAAATTTATCAGAAGACCAAGCTGTAATTCACTAAGCTTGAGATATGAAAGCAACTGTGCATTGTGAAGAGGGGTCAGTTCTTTTACAGCCTTTAGTTCTACAATGACGGCATCTTCCACAAGGAGATCAAGCCTGTATCCGATATCTATTTGTATTCCGTCATAGATTACAGGAAGCCCTACTTGTGATAAAACATTGAGGCCATTTTTTTCCAGTTCATATTTCAGACATGCTTCGTATGCACTCTCAAGCAGTCCAGGCCCTAAAGTTGTATGTACCTGCATTGCCGCTCCTATGATCTCTTCGGATATTTTATTTAATTCCATGTTTCTCCTTCGTGATTTTCTTTTGTGATTGAACCCTGGAAAGGTTAATGGTTTTGAATGTTTCTGTTAGTTTTTGAACCGCAGAGTACGCTGAGGTTCGCAGAGTATCTGACACATTTACCCATCCTCTGCGTCCCTCTGCGCTCTCTGCGGTTTGATTTTTCATTAATTTTGTCTTTGTTCTTGGACCGCAGAGTACGCTGAGGTTCGCAGAGTGTCTGACACATTTACCATCCTCCGCGTTCCTCTGCGCTCTCTGCGGTTTGAAATCTCAAAGTGATATTGTCAATCATGTTTCTTCACTCCTTACATCGATCTTTCCGGTCACTGCGGCGGAGATGAGGGCTGTGCGGTATTCGCGGAGTTTGGAGATGGATTCGTGGACTTTTGTGGTGAGGGTGTCGATGCGCCCTGTTTCACGGTCGAGGAAGGCGGCGATGGCGCGCTGTTCGGGGAGAGGTGGCACAAGAAACAAAGAATTTTCAAGCCAATACTTCCCCAAACCGTATCGTGTGACGCCAGTAGCTGCAACTCTGAATTGATCATTTATTCCACGCGTATAAAAAGACTGAAACAAGTATTCACCATCAGATAATGAAATATTAGGTCGTATCTGTGCGAGATGATAGCCGCAAAGCACATTATTGATGTCTGATGAGACATAAGCTGGAACGGCAATATCATCCCAAGACTCTGAGTCTTTTGTGATGAGTATGTCTCCTCCTCTCAAAGTATAATTTTGAATCTCAGCAACTGATGCTGTTGCCTTCATTAATTCAAGGTCAGAAGTGATATAATCGTTATAATAAACATTAACATAGTTACATAAACAAACCGGTTGCTCGCCTTCTTCTGTCTTTTTATCGACGCTACTGAACTTAACTGAAGCGATGTGCTTCAACTTTCGAACTTTCCACCCTTCCGGCACTTCCCCCAGCCACTCCACCCCTGAATCCTTCATCCTAACATCCGGGTCCAGCCCTTTAGTGACAGTATGGCTTATGAGCGCGGCGCGCTTCTCCTGCAAAAGCTCAACCTGCCGCTCCTTTTTCTCGATAAGTGTATCAATGCGCCCTGTCTCGCTGTCGAGAAAAGCGGAGATGGCGCGCTGTTCGGGCACTGATGGTGCAGGAATTCGGATTTTTCGCAAATCATCCTGACTAAGGTTTGGTTGCCCTCCACCAACCGAAAGGGCAATTAGAATAGGACGGCGCATCCATAACCAATAGAACGTGAATTTTGAATCAAGAAATATGGAACCAGTGAAAGCACAACAAGCTTGGTTTACTGTTGCAGGAATTGCAAGAATACCCATTCGTCCAATGGTGGCCCCATACATGGCAAATAAAAGAGTTTCTGGTGGATAAATACGGAGGCTGCTGTAGTCTTTCATGGCTTTTTCACTGAGCTTGCTTTTTGTATCGGTAATAACTGTTTCACGTAGTTCTGAAGTCGTAACCCAAGGAATTATATCATTGTAGTATTGTGAGTCGTCACTCTTTGGTGTTGTACCGCTTCCCAACTTTTGGAAGCCGTGTGTAACTTTCCATGTTACCCACTCCTCCGGCACCTCCCCCAGCCACTCCACCCCAGAATCCCTGTAAGCAGGATACTGCTTCCACCTGCGTACGGGCACGCCAGAGATTGTTGGAGCGAGTTCAATGCTCATTATGTCCCCCCATTTCATCAGCCACAAGCTGTTTTCGCGCTTGATGGACTGCATCGTGCAATTTCGATTTAAAAATTTGTTTCAGCGGGAATTCTATGAGGTTTTTAGAAATAAATCCCTTGCTTTGTTCCAACTGTACAAGCTCTACATGCTCTTCATTATCCTGAACACACAGAATAAATCCAATTGGTTTTTTATCTCTTTGCCGTATTTTATATTTAAGAAGCGTTCGCAGGTTTACCTGCATCCATTCAACATCATCGTTCTGCAGTGCTCCGAACTTGAGATAAAACGGCATCATGCATTGCATTTTGCGATGATAAAAAAGCAGATCAACAACGCGGTGTTCGTTATCTATGGAAAAACCCATCTGACGCGGAATAATCATAAAATCCGGGCTGATCTTCTGGAGCGACAGT
>JAUWRA010000177.1 GCA_030610815.1 Methanosarcinales archaeon | reverse complement strand
GCTGCAATAGGGCTTGTGCAGCTTGGTAAACTTGATGGTTTTACACAGATGCGCCAGAGGAATGCTAAGATATTGTCTGATGGGCTCAGGGATGTGGATGGGATCACCATTCCTGCGATACGGGGTGGATGCAGCCATGTTTTCCACCAGTATACAATAAGGGCAGAAAATCGTGATGAACTCTCAGCAATGTTGAATGAGGGCGGTATCGGTACAGGAACATATTACCCGATACCGATACACCAACAACCGGTATACAGGGAATTAGGTTATGACGATAAGTTACCGGAATGTGAAATAGCGGCACTTGAGACACTATCAATTCCGGTGCATCCGGCTGTTTCAAAGGATGAATTAACGATGATAATTGAGGGTATTAAGAATGCGGTCTGAAAAGATGATCAGGGCCGGAGTGATTGGTGTGGGTGCCATGGGGCAGCACCATGTCAGGATATACAGTGAGATGGAGAATGTTGAACTGGTGGGCATATCTGACGTTGCCGGGGATAGGGTAAGGGAACTGTCAGCACAATATGATACAGCGGGTTATACCGATCATAATGAGCTGCTTGCACAGGGACTTGATGCCGTAAGCATTGTGGTGCCTACTACATTGCATATGCCGGTCGGGCTTGATGTCATCAGCTCGGGTGCAAACCTGCTGGTTGAAAAACCCATTGCAGACACCCTGGAAAATGCTGAGACGCTGACAAGGGCCGCCGGGGCCGCAGGAGTGAAATTGCTGGTGGGACATATTGAAAGGTTTAATCCGGCAGTTACCAGATTAAAAGAGATAATCGATTCAGGACTGCTGGGAAAGATCGTGTCGATCTCAGCACGCAGGGTCGGGCCATACAATCCAAGGATCAGGGATGTGGGTGTGATACTGGATATTGGGGTGCATGATATTGATGTGATCTCTTACCTGTATGGTAAAACGGTAAATGAGGTATATGCTATTGCTGGTGCTGATATCCATTCTTTTGAAGACCATGCTGCTATTGTATTGCGTTATGGCCACGAGTTCTCAGGGATAGTGGAGACCAACTGGCTTACCCCCCATAAAGTAAGGAAACTGACCGTGATCGGAGTGGAGGGCATGGCATATCTTGATTATATTGACCAGACTGTGGAACTGCATGACGGGGAATGGATAAGGAAAGCCAAAGTAGAAACGGGTGAACCCCTGAAACGTGAACTTGATAATTTCATTAATACCATACGAAACAATGGTGAACCCAGTCCTTCAGGTGAGGACGGGATACATGCTCTTAAGGTGGCCATGGCTGCTATCGAATCATATAATGAAGGCAGAGCTGTGAGAATTTAACCGGGATCGTAGGAACATGAACAATAATCTAAAAGATCTACTGGATAAAAAGGGTCCCATCAGGAACATCGGCGTTATCGGGATGGGATATGTGGGCATACCGGCAGCAGCGTTATTCGCTGATTCGGATGCTTTTGATCTTGTATGGGGTTTCCAGCGGGATTCCCCATCTTCAGGATACAAGATAGATATGCTCAACAGCGGGGAGAGCCCGTTAAAAGGGGAAGAACCGGGACTTGAAGACCTGATCAACAAGGTCGTTAAGGCAGACAAGTTCAGGTGTACCTCTGATTTCTCTAAAATTTCAGAGGTGGACGCAGTAACTCTTGCCATCCAGACACCCTTTGCGAACGCTGCAGACCTGGAACCTGACTTCAGTGCCCTTATCGAAGGTGTGAAGCAGGTCGGTAGGTACCTGTCAGAGGGTACGCTTGTGGTGCTGGAATCCACCATTACCCCGGGTACCACGGAAGGACTTGCAAGACAGGTGCTGGAAGCAGAATCAGGCCTTACTGCCGGCAAAGACTTCGCCCTGGCCCATGCCCCCGAGCGCGTAATGGTGGGCCGGCTGCTGCGCAATATCCGGGAACATGACAGGATCGTGGGCGGTATTGATGATGTCAGCACACAGCGGGCCGTGGAACTGTACACTCCTGTTATGACCACTGGCAAGGTCATTCCCATGACGGCCACGGCAGCCGAGGTGACCAAGACGGCAGAGAATACCTTCAGGGACCTGCAGATAGCAGCCGTGAACCAGCTGGCCCTGTACTGCGAGGCCATGTGTATCAATGTGTATGATGTGCGCACCGGCGTGGACAGCCTGAAGGGTGAGGGTATCACCCGCGCCATGCTGTATCCGGGTGCGGGTGTGGGCGGGCACTGCCTGACCAAGGATACGTATCACCTGGAGCGGGGTGTGAAGATCTCAGAGGGAACGCTGGATTATCCGCAAGGGCTTGATTCAATTTTCGTGCTGGCCCGGAAGGTGAATGATTTCATGCCAGTGCATATGTATAACCTGACCGTGGATGCATTGAAGAGGATTGGCAAGACCCCTGCGGGTTCTAAGGTGGCTATACTGGGCTGGGCGTTCATCAGCAATTCGGATGATGCCAGGAACCCGCCATCTGAGTCGTATAGGGACCTGCTGGTGGATGCCGGGTGCAGGGTGAATGTGCATGATCCTCATGTGCTGGATTATCCAGGCGTGGATATTTCCCATGAGCTGTCCGATGTCGTGAAGGGTGCTGATGTGATTGCTATATTGACAGGGCATGATGAGTATTTCTCACTGGATGCCGGGGTGTTGAAGGAGTTGATGGGGCAGGAGCGTCCTGTGGTTGTGGATGGGCGGAATGTGGTGGATGCGGATGGGTTTGTTGGTGCGGGGTTTGTGTATAAGGGGATTGGGAGAGGGGATAGGAATGGGCATTTAATTAATGATCACAGTTGAGCAAGGAGAATACGGAATATGTGGAGACGCTGGAGAGGATAGAATGTGCTGTTGGGGCGTGATTTTCAGATTATTTTAATTAAGGGGCAATGAAAAACTTATGGATCTATTGGATGAGAAGAAACGCAAGGAAAATGAAAAAAAATTTGGTACATGGAAAGAATTACCAGATGGTGGACGTCGTTATTCTTATGAGATAAGAGGTCGCTATAACTGGATGGCCCGTTATGTCAAGGAAGTTGATTCAATGGAGAAAACCTTAAAATTCTATCAGGAAATCTATAATAGTAATGGTATACTTATTGAAATACATCAAAAATATCCTGAAGACACAGGGCACAGTAAAATTAGAGATGAAAGTTATGATAATCACTCGTAAAGATATAGCTGGAAAAATCATCACATATTTGCAGCATCAGATTTCATTAACAGAACTGGTAGATTGGGCTGAATCAATGATGATGGAAGCCGATTTCGAACCTCAGGATTATGAGACTCTTCGTGATATTGTCAGCAGGCTTGGTGTTGCAGATGTGAAGGCGTTTGGAATGACGTGGGAAGATTGTGAGCAGTTCTTATTCCGCCTTGGATATGAAGCCCATGTGATAGTTAAGGAAAGTACTTCAATGGCAGCTGCTTAGTGCGTAAAGAACATAGTGAGTACAACATTGTAATCCATGAAATCTGTGTTCTATCCAGTTATTTCAATCGTATCAACCGTGGTGTCCCATCTAAAAGAAGGATTAAAATGAAAAGCATTATTCTCGCAGGCAGCACCTGCCCTCAGTTCATCAAATGCGAGCCGCTGTCCAGGCGCAAGGTTAATGATTTCATGCCTGTGCATATGTATAATTTGACAGTGGATGCACTGAAGAGGATAGGCAAGACCCCTGCAGGCTCTAAGGTTGCAATACTGGGCTGGGCGTTCATCAATAATTCGGATGATGCCAGGAACCCGCCGTCTGAGCCGTACAGGGACCTGCTTCTGGATGCCGGGTGCGAGGTGGCGGTACATGACCCGCATGTGCTTGAGTATCCGGGTGTGGATATTTC
>JAUWRA010000004.1 GCA_030610815.1 Methanosarcinales archaeon | reverse complement strand
ATCCTTTTCAAAGGAATTATAAAAAACATGCTCATCTGAGAGTATCAGTCGCACATTTCCTTTGCCTACAAGTCCTTTTTTCGAGAGTATATCATGCCACTGCTCCCAATCACTTTCTTTTATGTAAATATCGACCCTGCTTGGGAACAGGTAATTCTGGACAAGATTTTCTGCCTGGTATGTGGTCAATGTATAGGATAGGTGGGTGTGTTTGAGGAGCTTCAAAGGGTCTTTGAGCATGTATTCCCTGTGTTTGTGCTTGATGCGAACAGACTGCCAGTAATGCAGCAGGGCAGGGTAGTCTAAGACTTTAGTATCCTTTACCAGTTCCATTTCGGCAAGTTTTAGGAAAAATTCCCGCACCCATGGGTAAGAGCAGTCAGCCTGCCTAGCAATCTTGTATTTGCTGATATCTCCAGACGGATTATTTGCGAGTATCCTGAGTATCCGGTCTCTTATTTTTCCGCGCATGTTTATGGTGGTAATATGATGTGTTTATGTACGTTACCTATATAGGTAACTTATATGGTTTAAATAGGTTACCTATATAGGTAAAGTGAAAAACCCTTCGTTACAAACGCAGGGCATCATGTGGGTGCATAAATGATAAAACCAATAAATATGCACAATAAATTGAACAAAGAGAAAAAGAAAATACTAAGTACTCTATGTTAATAGATATTCCATTAAACAAATTGGTGGATAAAGACATGACATACATTTTTGGTGTGAGATGTTTAGATGGAGTATCGGATGCTCAATAAAAGGAAAGGGTGAATGATTATTTTGAATGATTCTATCAACAACGACACTGAAAACAAATTAGACGACAGAGCAAAAAGTTGTTTGGAATATTTAGAACAAAATGCAGGCGTTGTTGATAAACACAGTGTGGATTCTGATAATATTTTTTTAGCGAGTTATTTATACTTAAAAGGATCAAAAAAAGTAGAAAAATTGACTCGGCGTCTTTATTTGCTTACTATTGCTATAGCTATTTTTACGATTGTTTTGATAGGATTAGCCATATATGAAATACCTGATTATCCAATATGGGGGCAAAGTGTAACCCCAATAAGTTCACAAACTTACATTGATAGAGGCACAGATTTAGTTCATGATACTGAATATTTAATACAAATCTCAAATTTTAAACCAGCTTATGACATTAAACTAGAATTACTTACTGATGTAAAAGGTTTTTATAATATTTATGATAGTAGAGGATATAAGTTTAAAAATTATGTGAATTCTTCAAATCGAACAGTATTAATATATAATGATGATGAAATAAATCCCGTATTACTTCATATAATTTATGTAGAACGTATTCTAAAGCCAGAACAACCATCGATAGTATTTCGGCCTTTGCCTCCGAATTCCAATGATTCATTTTATTTATTTATCAGAAATACTGATTATGATATTAAATATGCACGAAAAACTTATGAATTAACAGATGACGCAAATCTATTTTTTCATACAACAATGTATGATTCTTGGAAAAATCAATCATTTATTATCTATGAAAATAATGTTCCAATAGAAAAAGGAACAATTTCATCAGATGGTAAAGCAATTATTGATGTCAGAGATTTGAACAAAGGAGAATGTAAAACATATTTAATAAAAAAAATGAACACATCAATCATTTAATTTATTAAAAAAAAATTAAAAAAACTTAATTTGCAAAAATCACTACAGCACAATCCAATAAAAATGGATATGAGGTTTCTATCGCTTACGTATTGTTTTTGTTATAAAAATAGGAGGTAGCACGGAATAAGTGCAAGATTTACTTTTTCAACATCTTCTTAAATTCATCCACAGATAATCCAGCATCGACCAATATACTTTTAACAACTTTCGGATGCAGGATTTTTCCACTATGATAAGCAATGGTTACTCTTTTCCCTCCATCATTTTTGTATATTTTATGGCTGCCTGATTGCCTTGAGAAATGAAAACCCAACTTATTAACTATTTTGATCATCTCATTTGCAGTTACCCTTGGTAACTTTTCACTCATGCGGTTACCTCAAGGGCAACAAAGCTGAAAGAGCTGATCTTTTCAATAGTTTCGCCGCTTTCGAGGATATCTTCTATATGCAGATGGATAGCATCTTTAATATTTTCAAGAGCTTCTTCGTAGGTATCCCCCTGCGAGTAGCAGCCCTGCAAAGCCGGGCACATTGCAAAATAGCCGTGTTCGTCTTTTTCTAGTACTACGGGAAGGGTATATTTTTCCATTTCTAATATCTCCTTAGGTGTTTATTAGTCTGGCAGGTATTTAATAATTACATTTGGCATCATCTGCGTATATACCCCATCTTTTACCCCCACCCCATCTAAAGGAACCTGATCCCCTCAGGCAGCTCCCCAACAATCTCCCTGAAAGCCTCAGGCCACCCATCAACATCCAGCCCCTTCTGAGCATAAAAAGCACTCGCCCACCGCTCAAGCCCGATCCCGCTGCACCCGGACCACAACTCCTTATTGCTCTGGCTCTTCACATTAAACCCCTTCGGATACTTATCCCCGTTCACACTCATGTTCTGGAACTCCAGCCACTCACCATCCTCACCCCTATACGGCATCACAGCCTCATAATCAATAGTACCCACCCGGGTCTCATTCGCCAGTCCGGCCAGCCCCTCCTGCGCCATAAACCAGGGCGTCACCCATGCCGTCCTCCACTCCAGGTCCAGGATATCATTGAAAATATGCATATACCTCTTTTGCATATCCTCTGAATGCGCCACAACCTGCTCAGGCGTACCAATGAACACCAGTTCAATTCTGTGGAACTCATCCACCCGCTCCATGCCGTGAAGGCCGCCGCTCTCATAACGGTGCGATGTTCCACTGCGGTCGAACACATACAGGGGCAGCCCGTCATCAGGCATAGTCTCACCCTGCAAAAACGGCCAGAACGGAGGGCACTGAGCATAACACAGCCCGCCAATAGGTTTGTCGATCTTCTCAGCGATCATGTCAAGAGGGACCTCAAGAGTGACCTTGTAGTGGTCTGCCACTTCCTCCCAGTACTCAGGATCACGGGTCTTGGGCGGGCATACATAGTATATCTCAGGATACACACCCTTGGCATGACCAGAGCGCTGCCACACATCCCAGGTCACCAGCTTTGGGAATATCATCTCCCTGTAACCCAGGGGCTTGACAATCTCCTCCATAACAATACGCTCAAAAGCCCGAAACACAGCCACACTCTGCGGCCCGTGTATCCACTGGCCCCGGCTGGCACCCCGCTTTATCCAGCCCCGCTTCATCAGTTCATCTGTAGGGTCACTGTCAAATACATGCTCCTTTTTCCCGCTCTCCCACATCAGGTTCCAGTGCTCACCCTTACCGCCATAGGACTGGGCTTTCACCTTATCCTCAACAAGTGATATAATGCGATCAGGCACCCGGTTCTCTATCTCGGACTGCCCCAACTCCAGTGACAGGGTGATGGCACCGTCAGCATATTCCATACTGTTCACATAGGGTAGTTTGAATTCTTTCAGGGGCTGCTCTGAGGGTATACTGACCACATATTCGGATATCTCCAGTCCCCGCACACCGATCCTGTGCCCTTTACCCAGCAGTTCGGCCAGGGGTTTACGAAGCCGCAGTATGGCATCATGGGCCCGCACATACCTGCCTGAAGTGATCTCCAGTTCGACCCCGTCCCCATCCACGTCCATTGACGTAATACCGGCACCCATACCTTCCGGGGCACCCTTTGAAAGAATAGTGCCCTCTGCATCCTTTAACATGTCAAGTATTTCTTGCCTGGCCGGTGCCGGGTCTGCGCTGGTCCTGAACTTTCCCTTGATCCTGAACTGGAGTTCCATCAATTATCATCCTCACAATATTCTTTGTTATTTTTTTCAACTGTTTTTAGCATATCGGCAGCTATCCTTGCATTCATGAGATAATCATCCACAGTTGCAATTAAACTTCCTATCTTTTCTGATTCGAAAAACGTGGTCACCGACCCCTCCCCATATTCAGTTGTAATACTTTTCAGGTTGTCAGGTTCCAGTGAGCGTGTGATCATAACAGCCATATCCGGTGCATTTTCGGCTTTTATGGAGATATTCCCCTTTATCTTCATGCCAGTTGCCCTCCCACTATCCTGTCCACTGCTGCCAGGAAACCTTCTTCGGAACCAACCGGTATTCCTGCTCCTGAAGCAATATTATGGCCGCCGCCCTGTCCCCCGGCCGCCTGTGCAGCTTCCCGCATGGCAACGGCAAGGTCAAGCCCCCTGTCAACCAGTTTCCTGGTGCCCCTGGCAGACACTTTGATCAGGTCATCTACTTTGTTCAATGTGATGAACGGTTTGTCAGGGCAAACATACCTGATCAACGTACCTGCAATAATACCGGTACCAGCATTATCCTCAAGGGCCACGTACCTGATATTTCCCATCTCCCGGATCATGGCTTCGGCTTCCCTGATATTTTCCACAATGGTCTTCTGGTACTTTACTGCCAGAGCCGCAGCTTCATCCACCACACCCGCATCCCGCAGGCACAATGATAATCCCAGGTCCGCTCTGTCCACCTTACCGCAGCAATTAAGCATCCATTCCAGGGTGTAAATATTAGGCACTACTTCCTTTTCCAGTACCAACACATCGCCAACCATTGACCTGACAACTGTTGGGTCTGCCCTGCCTGCGATCTTCAATGCCATGGCCGAGGCTAACCTGCCAAGGTCTTCTGCCCCCATATCCTGGATCGTGCCGTTCACACCAAGTTCACTGAGAAAAGCTTCGGTGGCCGCCTTATCGCCTGTTGTGTCCAGGTAGGGTTCTGTAAGTGTCAGCAATACGTCTTCCACAGGGCCGTCCGGCACCTTCAGCCCCTTCTTAATTGATATCACGCCCGCTTCCAGCCCCTCTTCCAGTATCTCGCTGTTGGGGCCATCCATTCTCTGTTTATCCCCTACAGCCCCGGTCAGTGCCAGACCGGCCAGGTCTGTGTTATCGCCCATACCACGGGCCACGTAATACGCCATACCTGATGCAGAGAGCAGGCTTGAACCATCAATACCCAACATCTGGGGATTGACATGGACACGATCACTGTGGTCACCCACTACCTGGTGGTGGTCGATAATGATCAAATCGTCCTTTACCATATCCAGAAGTTCAGGCTGGCCGCTGCCCATATCACAAAATACCACAGCTCCGTCTTTCCCGTATACCTGTGCATTGACCATGTCAATCACTCCCTGGTCCAGGGAGCTTACAATGGAGGTGTGGAAAACGATATTTGCCCTTAGCAGGGCAGTAGACATTATTCCGGCAGCGCTCAGGCCGTCTGCGTCGTTATGGGATATTACCCTTACAAAATTATAGTTATCAAGTGCCTTTGCTGCTTCCCGGCCCAGAGAAAATAACGTTTCGGTCATCCCTGGAATAATGGTAAAAATAGATGAAATAGTTGATGGAATGAACCATCAACTGATTTACTGGACTACTAATCGTTCAGCAGTGTCAGGACTGTATTTCCAGTTTACCGGCATAACACCGTTCCTGCTGTAGTATTTGCCCAGGCGCCGTACCTTTGCCTCTGTAAGGTTCAGTGCCCTCTTGTTGTGCCGGTCCTTGTGGTTGTTTACTATGTGTTTCCTGAGTCTCAAAGCCTTTATGATCAGGTTTGAGATATCCTCAGGCAGGCTTGGGCCCGCATCATTGTCTTTCAATATGCGTGTAACCTTTTTACCTGTAGATAATTTGATATCCGGCACACCATAAGTGTCCCGAATGATTATGCCTATCTGACTGGTAGTTTTGTCCTGTTTGGCAAGTTCCACTACTTTTTTCTCTATATCTTCTGACGAAAGGGTAACCCATTGCGGGGCTTCATTTCTCAAGGGTTTTGTGGACCTTGATACTCCCTTTCTCCTGGTATGCATTCTAGCCAAATATGTTCCTCCGGTTATGATAATCCTGAATATTATTACGATTCTGTTATATATTATTGTGGCAAGGCGAAGTGGTCAGATTACCACACCATAAGATAAATAAGTTGCGTAAGCAACACACAAAAAAAAGAAACGAAATATGTGTGCACCGATTATCCGGTTTATCATATCCTGTGGAATGAATGGTTATCGTATGAGGTCCCCAGGTACTGTGTAATGGCATATCTCCTACAAAGGTAGAGGTCTGCTTCTTGATATGACATTCTCAACAAGAGGAAAATGATGAATAGTATAATTTGAATTAGTATAATTATGTTTATACAAAAATCCAAAACCATGTTTATAGATAGAGAAAATGACCTGGCGAATATCAACAAAATACTGGACAGCAATACATTTGAATTTATTATCATCTATGGCAGAAGAAGGATCGGGAAAACAGAACTGATACTCCAGGCAACAAGAAACACTAACAGGATCTACTATCTGGCAGTGGGCGCAAAGAACCTGGAACGCTTCTATGACCTGTGTGCCCGGCAGTACCCGGAAGTTTCAAAGTTAAGAATGGACTGGGAGGTGCTCTTCGAATACCTCAAGGACAGGGTAGATGTGATTGTCATCGATGAATTCCAGAACATGATCATAGAAGATGCAAATATACTCAATATATTCCAGTCAGCCACAGACACCGTACTTATTGATTCCAGATTGAAATTATTCATACTTGGGTCATCTGTCTCAATAATCACTTCCAAAGTACTTGATTACCAAAGTCCGCTTTACGGCCGGAGTACCGGGTCTATTGACCTGAAGGCTGTATCCTTTTTTGACCTTCAGAAGTTCTATCCGGACCTTAATGTCAAAGAGCTTATTGAGATATACGGTTTTGCTGATGGAATTCCTTTCTACCTCATAAAGCTCGATGATCGTCTATGGCCGTGGCTTGGAAAGGAAACAGGGGGTAGTAACAGCTTTCTGAAAGACGAAGTGGATTTTATAATGAGGTATGAATTTGAGGATGTAAGTACCTATAAATTGATACTGGAAGCCATTGCCTACGGTAAAACAAAACTGGGTGACATCAAGGATTTCATAGGAGTTAAGAGGACAGATATCAGTCCTTACCTTAGAAACCTGATGGAAGTGGGGATGATAAAAAGGGAGGTCCCTATAACTGAAAAAGCCAAATCAAGGCTGGGCAGGTATTATATATCTGACAATTTCCTGAAATTCTGGTTCAGGTATATTTATCCGAATGTCAGTGCCATTGAGGAAGGGATATTTGATATTGACCTTATAAAACGTGACTACAATAGGTATCTTGGTGGTATTTTTGAGCATGTGGCAAAACAATTCCTGATAAGGGACAAGGATGAGATATTTAATTTTACAAGAATTGGTAAATGGTGGCATAGGGAGCGGGAGATAGATGTGGTAGCTATGAACGAATTAAATGGCGAGATTCTTTTTTTGGAGAGTAAATGGCAGGACTTGAAGCATGGTGAGGCGGGGAAGATACTGGCAGAACTGAAGGATAAATCAAGATACGTTCAATGGAATAATGATGCGAGGAAGGAGTATTATGGAATACTGGGGAGGAAGATCGAGAACAAGGAGGAGTTGCGAAGCAGGGGTTTCATGGTCTTTGATAGTGGGGATTTCTGAATTGACTGCCTGTTCTATTCTCTATGGCCGCTAAAGTAAATTGCCCCTCCTTATATGCATGTTTCTCTTTTCAGTCCTTTCGCAGCTGATCTCCCAGTCCTTAATGAGATATTTCTCAACTTCAGGCTTCAACCTGCTTTTCAGGATACCACCCCCCCGGACTTACTTCGAATTTCCAAACATCCTTAAAAGGATATGTGCGTTTTATTGCCTCTTGCTGACTTATCTTACCAGTCAGTCCGTTTTTCCAATCTTTTCTATCCATTGTGCCAAAAACAAGATATTCATTGCCTATGGTGTCAGGTGCATTCTGTTCGCAAATGGTAACAAGAAGTCTTTCCAAATCTGTTTGTTTAACAATAATAAGATCACATTTTGAACAATATCGACAAGACTTGTTTATAGATGCTAAAAATTTTGGTTCAACATGAATAACTAAGCAATGTTTTCTGATTTTTGTTTTTTCTTCACATTTCGGACAGCGGGTAAAAGCCATGTCCTCATAAGGATTCAAGAAAAAATAATGATGTGACTCTTTTGTCTTTATTTGAGATTCATATTTTTTTGATCTGCCGGACATCTATGGAAACCTCCCTATAAGTTAGTAAATTCATTCACTCTTTCAATCGTCGAATTTATTTTTCATCCTGATTCCTCCAAATCTAGATTATGAATATCTCCATCCCATATACATATTTTTTGGGATGGATGTGGGCCATGTAACGTTAGGCTGAATTGGTGTATGTTATTTTAATTTAGTGTGCAGGGAAATGTTAAATTACATATGGTTACAATGTAATTACCATGGAAAGTGTGCAAATCCGGATCGGCGATGAATATATCAATATTTTGAAGGCATTATCTGAAACACTTCACTCATCCAGGTCAGAGGTCATAAGAAGGGTAATGGAAGAAGGGATAAAAGATATACGCATGAAAATAGCCATGGAAAAATATCTGGATGAAGAATTTTCATTATGCAGAGCTGCTGAATTCGCTGATGTTTCAATCCAGCAAATGGCTAAATACCTTGCACAAAAAGGCATTCCTTTTTTCAAGCAGAGTATTGAAGAGACAATGAGAGATGCAAAAGAAGCTGAAGGCTGGCTTAGTGATGCGGATATTAATTGATTCATCGACTCTTATTGCCCTGGCTAAGATTGGCGAACTTGGCATACTTAAGCAAATCTTCGGGACTATACATATTACGACTAAGATCAAGGATGAAATCCTGAAAGCTGACAGTCCTGAAGAAGAAATCATAAAGGAAGCACTCGATACATGGATTAAGTTGCTTGATTTTAAAGGAGATCCAGTTGTACTCAGGAAATATGGACTTGACCTTGGGGAGGCTAGTTTGTTCCTGGTTGCAAACTCGAATGATAGACTTATTCTTGATGGATCTAACGCAAGACGATTTGCAAAATCAAAGGCTTTGAGATATACAGGTCTAATAGGACTACTCGTTGCAGCTGTAAAAACGAATAAGATATCAAACGAGAGGGCAATTGAAATACTCGATAAGCTGACAAAGGGAGATTTCCGGGTTAGTTCTGACCTTTATGTTTGGGCACGCGCTGAGTTAACTATATTCCAAATATAAATTTTTATATTTAGGGCCATGGCGGTGCCCCCACCGCACGAATCAATACCCTAAGCCGCTGGATATGTCGAAGTGGTGAAAGAATTCGTGGGACACATGCCATACCCTGTTCTGTGAGTGTGAATGATAGAATAAGAAAACAAACAAGAAACCATCACCAATTCTTATCCCACAACGCCAGCGTCATCCTGGCCCTGCTGATATCAATCCTTGAAAACACATAATCCAGCACCTCACCCTTTGCCTCCTCAACCGTAGCAGCATTGCTCACAATCTGGTCGGTAATATCCGAAGCCAGTGCATCCACATCCTCGGCAATAACAGCATGCACCTCCTCCCTGGCCACCTCCTGCATATACTCCTTGATCTGCTCGCTGAGCCCCAGGGTGGCATCCTCGATAAATGTCGGGTCATTCCTCAATTCAGCCAGTATCTCATCTATGATAATGTCACTAATACCCGAATTATTGCCAGGTACCACATTATCCACCTGCTGGTTTATGGCAGTCTGCGCCCGTTCAATAGTCTGTTCAATGGTCATCTTAACGATCGTCCCTACTGCATCATCCACGGTCCTGTTTATTGCATCGTTGATATGCCCGGCGATCAGCTCTTCAGTCTGTTCCCTTGGCACCACACTGGCATTCGCAAGGTCAAGACCGATAGCATTCAGCTCCCCATTGATCAAATTCTCCACATAATACCTGGTAAATTCAGTATGATACGGCATAGTGATCCAGCTACTCTCCACATACGCAGTATCTGGCACCGGCCGTCCCATATTGGTCTCACCCCCGATAGGCACATCCCGAAACGGTCGCCATACGACAGAGACATTGTAATTATATCTATCACCTATCTGCATGTCAAGGTAATCCTGCATCTGTTCATCCAGGTTTGCCCTGTACTCGTCGGTCAGCATGTTCAGCCTCACAGAACTGTCATTGTGGTATATAGTAAACTGGGACGCCACTGACTCGCTTGCCAGATCTGCAAATGTCTTATGATTTATCTCCCGTCCCGCTACCAGTTTCTTGCCAGCCAGGTACATACCCGAATCCACAGCACTGGGGCCCAGGGTCTCGTTCATCAGGTAGTCCATCTGGGCACCACCCACAGTATAGGAAAAAACATCAACCCTTCCATTTTGCAGGGACAGCAGCAACTGTGAATTGTGCTCGGCCGCACTGGTATCGTGCAGTGCCATTAACTGGGTGTTGCCCACCATTGCAGGTGCCAGCAGCACCGCACTGACCGATACCAGCACCAGGAATAGCAAAACATCTATGGAACTGGAAAAACCCCTTGTATCTTTGATCATCTGCATACTATCTCTCCCATATCTTTACCGTCAGTGTGCCCGGCATCTCTTCGGCCTCGTTCAACCTTATGGTCACAGGAATGGATGCCGATACGCCCAGATCTTCCGAAGTTCCCACGACCTTGCTGTAAATTGGCGGCGCTTCGACCTTAAATGAAAAATCATAACGTGTGCTGTATCTGTCCTTCAATTCGCTGATATCTCCCGCACCAAGCGACTCTACCCTGTAAGCATCTATCAGGTCAGGACGGCCCGGGGCCGTCAGCACCGGGTCATTCCTGAGCAGTCCGGCCAGGGATGCCGCATCACCATAATGCTGTGCAATGAGTGTCTTCTCCTGGTATACCTGGTACGTATGTGCCATAACCGAGATAAATATTATAAAACCGATGACTGCAAGGGCCATGGCAATCAGGTCGGAATTAGGTTCAACCACGGCCCGCTCATCACTGGTAAACAATGGTGACCCCCCTTCTCTCCACACCTTCGGCGGTCCGGATATTCAACATCACTTTTTCCACGAGAAGCGGCTGCATGGTATCGGGAACGAACGGCTCCTGCGCCAGTTCGGTCCCGGCCTGGTCAAGCATTTCATTGATGCTCTGCCAGTCACCCTCTACCAATACATCCTCACCCAGGCCGGTCCTGCCCCCGCACCTGTCTGCGATCGCTTCCAGCAGTCCAGGCCTGCTGTCCCATAAGCTGTTCGGGGGATAAAAAGTTGTCATCAATGCCCTGGCCCTGGTGACCCTGCCGATCTTTGTGTCAGAATAAGCGGACACATACTTACTTGAGATATCTATAGTGACGTCCGGGTCAATATCGAACGTGTAATAATGGGCTCCCTGGATACTTGTGCTGTCGACATCCTCAATATATGAAGCAAGGGATGATAGACTTGCATCCATCATCCCGGCAGCGTCCTGCTGTATGAACAGCGGATGGATATTGAATGCAGAAATGAACAGTATGGAGCAGAATAACAGCAGTCCCACTCTGGTGATCAGATAATCGGCCCATGCCCTTTCATCGTCCTTCAATCCCTTGTTTTTCAATCTCTCGTCCTTCACTCTCCCACCCTTCAGTCCCTCATCATTCAGTCTCTCGTTTTTCAGTCTCGCTGCCATGCGTTGTCCTCAATATAATGTAATATATGTACCGTTGTTGTCCTTTACCAGTTCAATGGTAAATTCATAGGAGCCAGGGACCAGTACTACCGGCCCGCCCAGGTCAGGGACTGCGGCATACTTTGCCTTTGACGGCACGGTTTTGGTAATTCCCTGATACGTGGTATAATAAATGATATTTCTCTCGTCTGGGCTGGTCAACACAGGGATAGTCCCATCCTGCGGCGGCATAGCACCGAATACCACCACCTCTATCCCGTCCGGTACTTTGAACCGGATTATTTCCATGGTGCCGGTATTATCGTCTGGATCTGAAATATCCCTGGCACCGCCCTGCTGGTATATGGCAGATGCCCTGGCCTCAAGTGCAGACAGGTCTCCGGAAAACCGCTTAACCTGGGCATCCCTCGTAAGGTCTGCCAGTGCAGTTGCAGATAATGCCACTATGATTCCCATAAGCACAGCTGCTGCTGCAAATCGCATAGGGAGCGCATCAGCTCCATCTTCGTCATTAATCCACACACGAGTGTAGAATCTCGTTATCTTATATGACAATTGCTAATATATGTTAATATATTAATCCGAGTATAAATATCAAGAGCAGATCTGGTCAGATACACAAGATTGCACCCGGTGTGTGGTTGTATTACATGGATCTATCTACCTGCTTTGCATTTTTAACCGATGATACCTGCTTTACACTTTCAACTGATGATGTTTATTTACCGAAATGGATATAATCAATTATGCCCAATATCTCCCTTAGTTTTATTAAAAGTGAAACGGACAATGGAGCAGGGAGGTTATAGAAATATGAAACTTAATGATTTTTTAAAGGAAAAAGGAACAGATGAGAAACTATCGCAGCTGATCATGCTGTTCAGTGAACAGGCCGGAGTTATCAAAGAAGGCTTTTTAAGCGCAAGAGGGGCAGCCGATACAAAGAACGTCTACGGTGAAATACAGATGGCACTTGATAAATGGGCTGATGAGGTATTGATAGATGCCCTAAGGGAATCAAGACTTGTCAGGTGGATAGCTACAGAAGAACAGCCGGATATCATCGAGGTTGAAGGTGCCGCTAACCAGTTCGGTGTGACCATTGACCCCCTGGACGGTTCATCCCTCATAGACGTGAACCTGGCAGTTGGCACGATCGTGGGCCTTTACCCGGGCCATGTGCTAGAGCCGGGTAATACCATGGTGGGTGCCCTGTACATCCTGTACGGACCCCTCACCACCCTTACCTATACCACAGGCACTGGCGTGCATGAGTTCGTCATGGGTGAGGACGGGCGCTTCACATTGATGCAGGAGAACCTGACAATCCCTGATGGCAAGATATACGCCCCTGGTGCATTGCGCAAGGATTACCTGCCCTACCATAAGCAGTTCATCGAGCAGCTTGAATCCGAAGGTTACAAACTGAGGTTCTCAGGGTCATTTGTAGCAGATGTACACCAGATACTGCACAAAGGGGGTTTGTTCACCTACCCTGCATTTGCAGGCAAGGATTCGGGGAAACTCAGGCTGCTGTTCGAGGGGACGCCTATGGGTAAAATGGTGAGTGAAGCAGGAGGTGCCATATCCAATGGAAGGGGTAACCTGCTGGATGTAAAACCCTCCTCGGTCTCGGACCGCACACCCATATATGTGGGCGGGAAACGGGAGATCGCTTTGATCGAATCAATTGTAAAAGGGTCTGGAACATAGCATGAATCTCCTGGCAGAGGACATTGAACAGATCGGGCATATACTGGCACAGAGGTATTTTACCGAACAGGGCTGGAAATTTACTGACATCAGGTTATCAGGCAGCAAGATCATAGGTGCGGTAGAGGTTGTAAATGAACAGTATTGCAAGTATCCGTATATGAGCCGTGACTGGTATGTTGAAAATTCGGCAGAAAAGAGCTTCCACCTGTCCAGCAGGTGGGATAAACTGACCGTTCTGGCCAGCCTGCTGCAGACCTGCCCGGATATGTTCGATTTCCTGCTTAAGATCAATGACCAGAGGTCTATGTGCATTGTCAAGACCTTGCAGTCCGACCTGAACAAGCAGCAGCAAAATGCCATTGCCGAAGCCAGGAGATCGGGATTTAATGTGTATATATTCAGGGCAGGTGTCCCGGAAAGTCCGGACTTTGAACTTGAAGAGGTTGTAGGCGGCATATCTGGGCGCGGGACTTTCAGATAATGGGAGAAATGGGGGTATCCACTTGGGAGAAAATATAAGGGGAATATATAGCAGAATCGGGTGCATCAATGTATGTGGAAGGGTCTTTCCTGCACCAGCCCAACTACCACGTTACTGTGCGATTAATTAACTTGTCCACATCATAACCCATAATTTCAAAGAACGTATAGTCCGTTATCAAGTAATTGTTCGGGACAAGGGTATCAAGAAAACCATACCAGTAAACCACCATTCCTGGCCCGTACAGGTCCTCATAGAAACTAAACTGTTTTAGCTGGTACCTGTTATGCTCTTTCTCATCAGCGAATACAGCCTTACTTTCAACCCACCTTACATCGATCCCGTCAACCTTATAAGGCTCAGAAAGCAGGAAATCAGGAGTCTTGGTGTTGGGTTCCTTGCTCATATCAGATTCTGTAATAAATTCCAGGTCACAGTGCTCAAGCCATTCATGTATCAGGTCTTCACCCATCCTGCCCTGGCCACTCTGCACTGAATGCGCCCGGGGCGAGTAACAGATATCCACATCAATTGCCTTTATCAGTTCGTATCTTAACCGTTTATCTTCAAGCACTTCAGGGTTTTTTACCACAGTTTTGCTCTTATAACCCATTTCCTTAAGCATGATAGATGCCAGGAGCACTGGCGGGAAATTATTTTTGCTGGCAAGTTCCAGTATGGTGTCTCCCCGTTTCCATGACCTGACCAGGGTGGGAGCTTTATTAACTATACGGCTGTGGTATTTCCTAACATTCCTTACAGTCTTCTGGTGAAGTATATTAGAGATAGCTCCTGTGTTAACCGAATATGCCTTTGACATTCTGTTGATGTCTTCAGCACATTTCAGTTTTTCATATATCTTCTTGTATTTTCGCTCATTCATTTTTCTTAGTCTAAAGGTTATACACTTGTCTTGTACCTCAAAATAGCTGCCATTCCTCCGAAGGCATTCATCAACTGGGCGCCCTCTTCAAAATCAGTGGAAATAAATTCTATCTGCGTACTCATCTGGTCCGCCAGCGTGGAGAGTTCATCCACCACGTCAGTGGAATCAGTGACCTTGACCGTACCTTTACACTTCTTACAAGGAGCCAGTTCTAGCTTATCCTCGCCCGGCCTACGGGTCACGGTCACAGCATCCGCATCACCACACTGGGTACACTTAGTGTTCAGTCTCTCCCTTCGCAGGTCCTCAGACATCATCAGCACTTCCACAGACCCCATCTGGAGGTTTTGCCTGACCTCTTCCTCGCCATATGCTGCCAGTCCGTTATCCCCTACAAGTTCCTTAAGGAAGCGTTCCATGTACTTCTTTTCCTTGATGACATCCAGGTTAATCAGGGCATCAGCAGCATTGTCCACCAGTTCAAACAAACCGCTCTCGTCAGTATAGGAAACATCAAACAGGCCCAGTATTTTCTTTTCCAGTTCATGGTGCAGGAATTCACCGTCGTTGAACTCCTCCTTGGTAGGCGAAGGACCACCTATCAGCACAGCCTCCAGGTCCTTATGGTCAACTGTCATGAATACTTTGCTGGCAGCATCACCTATCCGTTTGTAGAAATCATGGATAGCGATAAGACGTAACTGCTGGAACCTGTGGGCACTCTGGCCGCCCTTTCGCTGTTTACCTGGCACTGATGAGGTCATGTGGTCCCTGGTCTCTATATGCTTGCCCTTAAGCAGCCCGACAGTTGCCTCACGTCGGTCCAACACCAGCAGGCCGTAGGTCATTTTATCTGTCAGCATATCCTCAAGAGGTTCAAGGTAGAAAGCCGAATCGCAATGATATTTATATGAGATAAGGGGTTCGGGCGGCTCCACAGTAAAACTCTGCAGGTCGGTCTTGTTGCCCCCTACATCTACAGCTCCGGTGAACAGGATCACACCTTTCTCGGGTGAGCGGGGAAAGTACCTTAACCTTGACATCAGGCTCTCAAGTGCACTCTGGACATTAGTCTTGGTGATTTTTGACTTGATGTTGGCTGCCTGGCCGTGTTCATCCCTGAGCTGGGCTACTACGTCAGATATTTGCTTATCCTGCGGGATGTACAGGGAAATAAGTTCGGTACCCCTGCCTTTCTTTGACCGCAGTTCTTCAAGCTGACGTTTGAATTCATATCGTTTATGAGCATCTGATTCTGCCATATATGTTTATATCTCCTGCTAAGACAGTTGTAGATACAGTGCATCGTCTATATATTTTCTTGTAAACAGGCTGTCCAAAAACTTTGGAGAAAAATGTTTCCATGACACATTATAGAGGGAAACTGATATTTGCAATAAAAACCCAGACCATTCTATGGCAAGAGAATTCACGCAAAAAGATATCGAGATATTCAACAAGCTGGCCCCTGAACTGCAGGGCAATATCAATTCCCCCCAGGGACACCAGTACCTATTTCTTCTGCGCCCGGTATCCCACAGGCTGGCCCGATCAAGCGAGGATTTCAAGGAGCGCCTGCTGCGGCTCACAGACGACGAACTGGAATACCTGGTAGACCTGGCACTCAAGGCACAGGAGGATATCAGGGGACTGGATGATGATATGTATGCCTTTTTCGAGGTAATTGATGAAAGGGTACCCCACAGGTTAGCAGCCCTTAAGGATTTCCTTGGAATAATGGGTTAATTGTTCATTTTTCCCTGCGTATAATGCCGTATTTCTGGACCTTCTTCATCCTGGCAAGGTTCAATACCCTTGCCATCTCCTTTTCTTCCAGGTCCCTGGATTCGATATAGCCCATCTCCACCGCCTCATTGAATATCTCATACCCCCGTCCTGACCTTGTAAATACCGTGGTCCACCCGTCAGGAGTACCTACACCACCAAAACTGATCGCTGCATGCCTGGCAGTGAGGTCTGTGCAGTATTTACATGAAGAACTCCTGTATGGGTCCAGTTCACTAAGATCGTAAACAAAGGTCTCACCCCCCTTCTCCAGTTTAATATTTCCCCGCCATATCTTCATACTTTCAATGTCTTTCAGTTCCAGGTGCTTAGATGCCACAAACTCTTCAATCCCCTCGTGTGAGAACGTATCCATGCAGAACAATCCAAGGGGAAAGATATTAGCACGCATGAACATATGCAGCAAACCGTAAGGGCTCTTGTATATCTTATAGACGGCATCAATATTGCACGGAGGCCCTACAAATGCGATACTGCGCATACCCTGCAGTACAGCGTTCATCAGGGCCTGTATGGTCATGCTGTGGGTATAGATACTGCCTGCGGACTCGATTATTTCGTCGTATGTGGTGGCAATGACAGGTACGGTTCTCCAGGGGTCATCTTCGGATTTTACTGTAACTATAGCACAATCGAGCAGCCCTTCCTCCAGTGCATAGGCCAGTAGTGACGTGACTACTCCCCCGTCCTGTCCCTTGACCCCTTTCAGGGCTGACCGGGCCGCATAAGGATGCCTGATATTGCCAACGAGTCCCTGTTCTGTGGTAATGGTACGGGGGCACTGGTTATAGCAGATACCACATGCCGTACAGGGACCGACCAGCTTGGGTTTCTCGCCTTCCATGATAATTGACGGGCAGCTTGCTGCACAGGCACCGCAGGCAGCACAGATCCCGGGTTTAATAATATCCTTGCGCAGCCGGCCGAAAGATATCTTTTCTTTGTCCTTTAGACTGCGTTTGACCCTGACAATGTTCTTCACCATGTCATTGAGTTTTTTCTTGCATTCAGGGTCATGGAAATAGTAGGTTCTTCCGTCGTGATAAGAGGTATATGGAGTATCCGCAGGTACTTCGCGTTTACATATTGGATCAATTGGCATATTCGTTACTTCCTGAATTGAATCTGCGTCAATGGGTAATATTATTAACGGTGTGGATGGGGGGCATAAGTTATCATTCCATCAAGTCCCGGAGTAGCATTGGAGTAGTCCTGGAATAGCCATGGAGTAGTCATGGAGTAGTCCTGAAGTAGTCATGGAGTAGGTTTTTATCCGAATCAATTGTTTATTGAATTCCAATGAAGCACACTATTCCTGAACTGTTATCCCCGGCAGGTAACCCTGAGTCCTTAAAAGCGGCAGTAGAGAATGGAGCCGATGCAGTTTACCTTGGTTCAAAGGAATTCAGTGCCAGGGGACATGCTGATAATTTTAGCAGGGACCAGCTACTGGAAGCTATCGATTTTGCACACCAGCGGGATGTGTTGACATATATCACAGTGAACACACTGGTGAAAGAGCAGGAAATTGAAGACGTCGTGCAATACCTGGAACAACTGTGCAACCACGGGGCTGATGCAGTAATAGTCCAGGATCCGGGAATCCTGAATATATTAAATGAACACCTGAGCGAACTTCCTATCCATGTAAGTACCCAGATGAGTATCCACAACAGTGCAGGTACAAAACTGCTGGGGTCAATGGGTGTAAAACGGGCAGTACTTGCCAGGGAACTGGATATTGAAGAGATAAAAACCATACGCTTAGCCACCGATATCCAGCTTGAGGTGTTCGTACACGGTGCAATGTGTATATGCTATTCAGGCAGGTGCATTATGAGCAGTTTCATTGGCGGCAGGAGCGGAAACAGGGGGTACTGCGCCCAGCCATGCAGGAAGGAATATTCACTTGAAGGGAACAGGATGAGTAGTACAATGAGTAGTAAATACCTGCTAAGCCCGAGGGACCTGAACCTGTCATCCCGCCTCCCTGACCTTATCAATGCCGGAGTGGATTCTATTAAGATCGAAGGTCGCATGAAGCGTCCCGAATATGTGGCAGTGGTTACCAGGACCTATCGTGACATCCTGGACCGGCTTTCCACTGATCCAACAGCCGGGGCCACGCCGGATGAGATGCAGCGACTTGAGGTCATATTCAACAGGGGTTTTACTGAAGGGTATCTCAACGGGGACCCCGGAAGAAAGCTTATGAGTATGGATACTCCAGGTAACAGGGGTATCCTGTTGGGGCACGTTACCGGTAACAATCCGGGACGGGGGACCATCACCGTGAAACTGGATGCCCCGATCAATGTGGGTGACGGTATAATGGCTGGTGGCAAAGGCACTTTAATACGCTTGCTGTGGATGGGATGGCATAAGGTTCAGAGTGCACGGGCAGGGGAAGTTGTTACTTTTCCCTACGGTTCTGCCATTGCCACAGGCACACCCGTGTTCAAGACATTTGATTCGATACTGGTCGCCTCAGCAAGAAAGACATACCGATCAGTTCAACGAAAGGTCCCGGTCACCGTACAGGTAGAAGCAATAAAAGGTCATCAACTACTGGTCCGGATGAGTGACCATAAGGGAAATACTGGAGGATCCAGGTCAGAAAATGTGATCTCTTCTGCAAGGCAGCAGCCGCTGGAAGAACAGGCACTTGAGAAACAGGTCAGTAAACTGGGAGACACGTATTTCCAGGCAGAAGCGATCAATATCCAAATGGATGATGATATTTTCATTCCACTATCCATGATCAACTCGGCCAGGCGCGAGGCGATCGAAGAACTCAGCCGGCTGCGACTTGCAGATTACCGCCGGGTATGTGGTCCGGTTGGGCTGCTAACAACTTATCCACCTGATGTTAAGGACCGCAGGCCGCTATTATCGGTCCGGGTGGCAATGCCGGAGGGGGTCAATGCTGCTGTTTCAGGCGGGGCCGCCAGGGTGTACCTTGACATTGAGGGCATTACCGGGAACGAGCCTGCGACCAATACTGCCATTGAAGAGGCACACCGGGCCGGGGCAGCCGTATTCATCCGCCTGCCTGATATTGTGAAGGATAAAGAAATGACTCTGGTCACAGGAACATTAGACAAACTCCATGGTGTTGACGGCATACTGGCGGCCGGGCCTGACCAGGTATCCTGGTTAAAGGAGATGTATGACCTACCGCTGGCGGCAGATCATCCGGCTAATGTATTCAATGCACAGGGACTGGACTTTTTAACCGGGCTGGGAGCGTGCAGCATTACCGTATCTCCTGAACTGACCCTGGATGAGATTGCCAGTATCTCTACTGGTTATGATATTGAATGCCTGGTCCAGGGAAGTGTGCAGTTGATGGTATCCGAACACTGCATGATAGGCGGTATCAAAGGGTGCAATAGTCCAATCGGAAAGGGATGCGATAGTCAAATTGAAGTTAAGAGTGAAGTTAAGGGAAGCATAACAACTGAACAGGTCACCAGACCCTGCCAGCCCGGGAGTACTGAGGGTGGGGTTACCGGGTGTAGTATCAGGGATAAAAAAGGATTTGTATTCCCTTTGAGACATGACAACCAGTGCAGGACACATATATACAATTCAAAGGAACTGGGTCTGATAGACAGTATACCTGGCATTATAAAAGCTGGAGTGGGATCCTTGAGGATAGAAGGAATGTTCTATAATGCAAAACAGGTGGAAGAGGTCACAATGTTATACTCCCAGGCTATTGATACGTACTTGAAAAATCCGGCACAGTATGATGGAAGTGTCTACCTGTCCAGGCTGAAGATTATGTTCCCTGGTAACCTGACCACTGGCCATTATTTCAGGGGTGTGCAGTAATGAGCCGGGTATTCCTGTCAGGTTCCATACGTGGTGGGCGCAGATTGGTAGAAACCTATAGGTTCATGGCGGATGTGATGTTATCGGCGGGTGTGGAGGTGCTGAGTGAACATGTGGCCTGGGAGACGGTGTTTGATGATGAGAGGGGGATGAGCGAGCAAGAGATATTTATGCGGGATGTGGGCGGCATACAGCAGTGCGACTGCCTTGTGGCAGAGGTGAGTGTACATTCTATCGGTGTCGGATACGAGATATGCCATGCTGTGGGCCTGAAAAAGCCTGTTTTGTGTGTGTATGAACGGGGCTCAAATGTATCAGCCATGGTGCTGGGGAATAAGGAGGTAGTGGTGCAGAGTTATGGTGATCCGGATGAACTGCGCCAGATCGTGCAGGGGTTTGTGGGGTCGGTGGAGTCAATAGGAAATGTATCGAAAAAAGTGGAAAACACTGTATAATGGGATTGTACCCTGAACTGTCATTAAAAATTGGGACATGCCCATAATTTCAAGTGAAAATATATATCCAACTTTATAATAATTTGCATCATAATGATGGCATTTTCACCATCTTAAATAAAATCCTTTTTAGTGATAATGGCTTGATCGTTATCGTTTTTTGACTTATGATATCTTCGTTACAAGCATGATTATTTTGTTACAAGTTTTATCATGAACTTACATTAGAAATTGAGAATGGCCCTTTATTTCCGGTGGAAATATATATTTAACTTTATAACAATTTTCATCATAATGATGATATTTCTGCCATCACAAATAAAATCCTTTTTGGTGATAATAGCTTATAGTCAAGAACCTAATATTTGATACTAATCTCTTAACACTTTGATTTTCAAACAATTATAATTTAACCACAGAGGACACAGAGAACACAGAGCTTGCATCTGATTTTACTCTCTGTGTCCTCTGTGCCCTCTGTGGTTTATTACTTATCACTTGTTGTAATTCGCATTTTATTAGTTAATATTGTTTGGTTTTTAACTATAATCGTTATCGTTTTTTTGACTTATGATCTCTTCGTTACAAGTATGATTATTTTGTTACAGGTTTTATCATGAACTTACATTAGAAATTGAGACTGGCCCTTTATTTCCGGTGGAAATATATATCTAACTTTATAATAATTTCATCATAATGATGACATCTACATCTTTGAAAACAAGGCTATATGTATCCCAATTATGATTGTCCTCGAATATCATTCGAACTGAAAGAGGACGAACAGTTTTTATGTCTTGCTGAGATAGTAACTCTTACATGTGGCTAAACATGCATGGCATTCCCTCATATTTGAGGGTTTGCCTTTCTATCTTGAGATACTGGAATCTATAAATGCATTTCAATATATCAAGATTTGAGGAGAAATTTATACTTTACATACCATGAAAAAACAAAATACCTTGTTTGCGGTTATTCTCATTATTTGCACATTAATAATTAGTGGCTGCATTGAAGAAGAAACTCTTTCAAACTTTATGGGTGACCCTGTTGTCAGAAGGGCAGAACCATACATAAATGAGATCATTTTTGAAGATATGACCCTGCGGGCACAGGCTTCTTCCATAGTAAGTGAATGCCCTTCTGGTGACAAAGAATGCCAGATAAATAAGCTATATAGATTTGTGATCGATGACTTTTCTTATTACAGTGACCCAAGGAAAGAGGAGTTCATACAGACTCCATATGAAACCCTGGATATACATGGAGGAGATTGTGAAGACCTGACGATCCTACTTATGTCGCTGTTAGAGAACCTAGGGATACAAACATACCTGGTACTCACACCCGACCATGCTTACTGTCTGGCATGTG
Organism: Methanosarcinales archaeon; assembly: GCA_030610815.1. GTDB lineage: Archaea > Halobacteriota > Methanosarcinia > Methanosarcinales > Methanocomedenaceae > Methanocomedens_A. The sequence goes on along the minus strand of JAUWRA010000004.1, from coordinate 14,562 downwards.
ATGTTGATACTGAGCATTTACTGGAATATATCGGGGAGCCCATTCTCGCCCAGTACTCAAAGGACCTGGGTCAAACCGGGAATATGAATATAGTTATGGAAAACGGTAACCTATATATTTTAGAGCAAAAACAACAAACCTTTACCTTAAAACCCGGTTATCTCTATTATTATGGCGGTGATGGTTCAGAATTCAATCCGCCAATCGAGTACATGGATATACAATACGATGTCTCTTCATCCAACCCATTAAATGTGTATGTGGTCCCGTCCAGGACAGATTATGAACTAATGGTAGACCGCCTTCCATATGACCACTATCCTTCATGCCAGAACCTGGATGTTATATGGACAAGCGATGAATGTAATGGTTTAACTACAAACGGCGGTGTGATCTTTGAGAACAGGAATAAGAATGAAGCTATTGTTGACTTCGATATAAGGTTTTATTTCTATTACTCTCCAGATGAGCTACTTGAAGACCAGGAGATATCCTACTATGAAATTGATGGGAAAAAATGTGTGGTTCTCGATGCTACGGCTGGAAAATATGGATATCCCGGCTACGATGGTAATCCTGAAGGCGAAAAAATTGCCATTGACCCGTTGACAAAGGAATATTTTTACCTTGGATGACACCCTTAATCCGGATGAGCACCCTTAATCTGGATGAACACCCCAATCTGGATGACACCCAACACGGATAACACCCTAACATGAATAACACCCCAAATTCAGAATATATCTAATAAGTCGAGAAGGACCTGAACGATATGGAAATACGATTTCACAACAAACCAGAAATGGAAAAGCCCAGAATGCTGGTAGGTCTTCCCGGAATGGGAATGGTCGCCAAGAATACTGTTACCTCTTTTATTGAACTCCTGAAACCTGAGATGTTTGCAGACATCTACATACCGCATCTCTCGCCTTCCCTTGTGTTCTTTGAAAAGGGCTTGGTTATGCCAATGGAAAGAGATGTAAGCCTCTTTAAATTCTATTATTCAAAAGAGCAAAATATCATTCTGTTCGCAGGTGATATGCAGTTCGGTTCTATTGCAAAGGACAATGAGCTGGCTGAGAAAATTGTTGAAACTGCAAAGCTCTGTGATGTCGATATTATTTATACAGTGATAGCAACACATATACAAGGATTTGTTGAAGAGCCAAAGGTATTAGGGGTTGCAACTTCCCAGGAGCTATTGGATTATTTGAAAACCGAGTCTGTAGAAATAGCTGACACCAGTATGCAAATAGGTGGAGTTAACGGCCTGGTTATCGAATATGCACAGCGTATGGGATTAAAAGGAATCGCTTTATTGGCAGAGACTTCTTTTCCCGAAACACTGGATATAAAAGCATGCTATGCAGGATTAAGAAAAGCTTCTGAGTTGCTTGGAATTGAAATAGACCTGAGTGGAATAGAGAAAGAAGCAAAGAAATTCGACGACGGATTTAAGAAGTACCTGAAAGATATCCAGGAAAAGAAGAGTAAAGAAGAAGACCTGAGTTATATCGGCTGAAACATATAACTGATGACGGGAAACCCGAATCGGCTTATGAAGGATTCGGCTTATGAGGGATTCGGCTCATGGAGTAAAGAATTGCTGTTACCGGGTTGGTGCAGGTGCTGTTGGGGCGGGGGTTATGTGGTAAAAACTCTTAGGACTTCAAGGTGTCGTTGAAAGTTGTTTTTGGGACGGCCTGCTGGATAAGAATTAAATAATATTATATTGATACTGTTAACAAACATCAGGAGAATAGAACATTATGGCTTTAGACTTTATCACACCAAACGGTTTGGCTATTCTTGTGGTCGCAATTGCCGCATTCATCGCCGTATACTATTTCCTCAAAATTGTAAAATACCTTATCATAAATTCCATTGTGGGTTTGATACTACTATTCATCTCAAACCTTGTATTAGGAATGCTCAACATGAGTTTTTCAGTGGATATCAATTGGGTATCAATATTGATCTGCGCTATTGGAGGAATACCAGGTGTGATAATCGTCATTCTACTGGGACTCCTTAATGTACCGCTGGTACCTTTGTGAATCACAGTGCAATAAAATAAAAAAAAGGCAGGGGTGAGCCCCCTGCTCTATACCAATTTCGGCGAATAGAATTTCTTTATTACAGTGTCGCATTTTTCACAGGAAATGATCAGCCAGTCACCCACATCATGTTTGTGGAAATGGTCAAATATCGAGGCACCGCATGTTGGGCAGACATAGTATTCCTTGAAATAGTAATTATAGAACTCAGGTGTTGACTTCAACCATTCCAGTGTATCCAGCATCAGTTCAAAATACCGTTGTTTCGGTCCCGCTGATTGCAGTTCAGAGCGTAAACGCTCATCAATTTGCTTAAACTGTTGCCCTGAATTGCGCTGGATCTTCTTATAGTCTGAAATGTACTGGCTGCTATTTTCAAGATACTTTTGATACCCTTTGTACACATCATTCCCTTTTTTCTGTATGGTCCGGAGGAAATACTCACTCATCAGGTCCTCCAGCAGATCGTGACATGTTGTACAGATATTGTAGTTAGGGAAATGCTTTGTATCCTGGGGTTGATGGCATATCACACATGTTTCCATATGCATACCCCCTAAAGTATCTCAACCGGGTTTGTGGCATCCCTTGTGAACATTATCGGGAATATGTTGATCACAGCAAGCAGGTCGCCACGCCTGATATCACCTGACTCGACACCCATAATGTAAGCCGATTCTATGACACGGTCCTGTTCTACAGGAGCCGAAGAACCTCCTTTACCTCCTAATTTCAATACAGATGCAAGTGCGTGGTGATTGAAGGCACATGGTATTGCCAGTGTATCTTTCTGGATATTGATCTTTTTGACCTTGATCTTTTCAAACCTGCCTGCACCTATAGTCATATCTTCATCGGCAATCACCATCTCCCATTTAGCTCTGGTGGCCATTGTAAATTCATATGGCGTTGCCTGGACAATCCTCGAATGGATCTTACCCGCTTCTTTTGAAACTATGTTGACATTTTCTGACATATCTATCACACATCCTTCAATATGATGTTAATCTATAAATAGATTATCATGTTTAATCGTTATATTAGTAAAATTGATTTACTGCCTTAAATTCTAATAGAATAATCACTACTTCGTGCTACTCATTAAAAAAGGTTATTGTAATTCATAAGTTACTAATATTGATATATTTTATTCCCGGTAATTCCTATGACCTTAAAAGAAACATCGGCATTCTTGGAATTAACCATTTAATGTAATTTTTATATGATATTTCCATTGCTGGAACTTCAAGATATTTTTCAATTGCTTTATTACTGGTAAATATTTTTAAGAATAGTGAAGGGTAACTATTCATTAATTTTACAAATATTAATGAATAGTTTAAGTTGTCAATGAATTCTGATTTACAAATTAGTTCATAATTCTTTATTGTTTCTATATCATCATTATTTAACATTAATTTAGAAATAACTTCTACAGCGATCTGGCCGGATCTTATAGCATAAGCAATACCTTCTCCAAGAAAAGAATCAACAAAACCAGCAGAATCTCCACTTAAAACAACTCTTGAACTTGTAATCCGTCTTTTTATCCCTCCTGCCGGAATTATGTGGCCATGTAATTTATAATCATCATGAAAGTTATTTTCATTTAAGAAATCCAACATTGTCTTTTTCGGATGGGGCAAGTGTTTTGCCAATCCACCTATTCCAACAGAAAAATAGTTCTCATGTGGAAATATCCACCCGTAACCTTGTTTAAACCGTCCAAAGTGAAGGTCAATTGCATTATGTATATATTTATCTATTGATTCATTATCGGCTTCAATTTCTGCAACAATACCTATTGCATATTCATCTTTTCGATCTTTTCTTCGAATTTGATATTTTAATTTACCTTGTGAACCCTCTGCTATAATGATAAATTTTGCTTTATATGTATCATTATCAGTAAAAATCTCTACATAATCAGTATTTTCCTGATACTTAAGGACCTTTTCTCCCATTTTAATTTCAATTCCGGTTTCTCCGGCTTTTTCAAGCAGATAATTATCCAAAATACTTCTGGTTATTAGAACTGCAATCCTACTATCCTTATGCTGTTCGACAACCTGACCTTTGAAGTGGGCTCTTGCACCAAATATATCTCTTTCAATCATAGACTCAGGAATCTCAAAATCAAGATATGACATTGCATGTTCGGAAAGACATCCCCCACATGGTTTATATCTTGGAAATATCTCTTTTTCAATTAATAGAGTCTTCAAACCTTTCTTTCCTGCAATTCTACCAGCGGCAGACCCGGAAGGACCTCCACCTATAATTATCAGATCATACATACAATAATTTCCTATTACCAGGTTGTCCCAAAGCACAAGACGTGTACAAACCAAACCCATTAAATCTTCGTTGGTGGACTGGAAACCACAGGCTTAGAGTGGAATAGAGGAATTGGAGCAACTTACCAAACAAGAGTTGTGCTTGAGCTAAACAAATACCTTTCTGTTTCTTTTTCAGTTAATAATCGAGACTTTTTATTATTTTCTGGTTACACTTATTAATCAGTTCTGTTAACCGCGGATGAACGCAGATAAACGCGGATACTGCATGCGAAATCTGCGTTCATTCGCGTTCATCTGCGGTTCGTTTTAATTCAAAAGATCAGAAGAAATTAAAAAGTCTCTAATAATCCCACGACAATCTTAAATACCGACATAACCGTTTTCATTTCATGCTGATCTCCTATGAACTACTGGGCAAACTGTTCGTATTCCTGGTAATCGCAGTTATTCTGGTGACAGGAATAGCGTTACTGTTTGGTGCCTATAGTATCAGGAAACACAAGATCATATTCCCGAATTACATCTTATTTGTGGCTCTTCGCTAATTCATGTGGGTGAAAAGCGACGGATGCGCTGTATACATACCATCTCACTTGGACCATTGACAGCTAAAGATTCGCCGAATCTTGAAATATGTGCTTTGTTGTCTTAAAATAATACAAAATTGGATATGACAATTTACCTAAAGATTCAAAAATAACTCTTTTTCTAAAAGAATGTTTCATTTGTGCTGTAATATTTGCTTTTATAAGTTCTTCATATGATTCATTGTTCATTATACTTCTTGCAGCTAAATATGCAGTTCGAATTGCATATCTCATTCCAAAACCCCAAAAATAATCCTGAAAACCACCAGCTTCACCAATCAATAACGCACCATTCTTATCATGAAGATTTTCCTTAATCTCAAAACATCCGTATCCTCCAAATTTTTTCCCATCCAACAATTCTTTTATATCAATATAATCCGAAAACTGATTGATAGTATTTTCCATGAATTCATTGGCCTTTTTGGAATATTTCGGACCGAAGACCGTTGCTATTGTACCATGTCCATTTCTAATCAATAGATAAGAATAATATCCTTTCGCAATTTTTTCTCCAAGAGCCATATGATAGCAATCAGCACTTTTTGTCGAAAATGTTATGCCCTTTGCCAAAATACTTACTTTTTTAGGCCCTGTTGCATTGATATGAATATTATCAACCATTTTACTATTAAAATAGACATTTACTCCAAGATTCCTGGCCTGTTTTAGCAAGTCGGTATCCAGACAACCTTTTTCTTTACCACGGCACACAAGATAAGCAGCATTTTTTTCATGCAATAACTTATTTTTTTTACCAAAATGAAAATAAAGATAATTTATTGGCTCATATTCAAAAGAAATGTCCAGACCGTATGATTCTATCTGTTTCAAGACATCCATATCATCTGACCAATTTTCGAGAGTCTGCCAATCATTATTAAATCTCATGCCAACATTTGACTTTTTTTCATAGATATTAACGGCATGTCCATTTTTTCGAAGAAATATACCGCAAGCTAGACCACTAATGCCAGCGCCTAAAATATTTATCTCTTTTTCAGCCAAATATTAACCCTCAATATAATATTATCATATACATAAACAACATTGTTTTTTGGACTCCACAACCTGATAAATATATCTTGAATTAGCTGATTATCAAGTCAACTCTATGACATACCTTTCTCATTTAAATTAAAACCTTGCGCATGAATATGAATATAGCTCCTAAATGGATAGGAATACCGAATGTTTTGTTTACTTTTTTTAGTTTATGATCCCAAGGCCTGATCCCACGACAATCTTAAATACCGACATAACTGTTTTCAGTTCATGCTAATCTCCTATGAACTACTAGGCAAACTGTTCGTATTTCTGGTAATCGCAGTAATACTTGTGACAGGAATAGCGTTACTGTTTGGTGCCTATAGTATCAGGAAACACAAGATCATATTCCCGAATTACATCTTATTTATGCTTTATCTCTTCTACTCGCCTGCAAAATGGATCTGCAGGATATTTTCTATTAAAGAAGAAATTGTAGATGAGATCCTGATCGAGGTCAAGAATGCAGTTATGCTTGATAAGTTTAAAAAGACAAAGGTAAGACGCGCTGTTATCCTTCCACAATGCATGAGGCATCCTGAATGCAGGGCGCGATGCGACCCTATAGTAGGGTATGAATGCACCAGATGTGGCAAGTGTGATATTAAATGCATAGTAGAAGCAGCAGATAAGTATAATTTCAAAGTGTTTATTGTGCCAGGCGACAGTTTTGTCAGGAAGATCATAAAATCCTATGACCCGGGCGCATGTCTTGGAGTAGCATGTTATGTGGAACTGACCGAGTCAATGCAGGCAGTCTCAAAATTCATGCCTGTCCAAGGCATTTGCCTGATAAGGGATGGATGTTATGATACAAAAGTAGATGTTGCGGAAGTGATTCATAAGATGGAGATATGTGACGATGTATGATCTAATCGGGATTGCACTGATCACGATCATGGTTGCGTCCATCTTCCTGGTCATTTTAGCTTTGTTTGTGAGCCGTGCCAGTCTTCATAGAAATGTCTGGCTTGCTGGTTTTTTTGTGAACATACTTGATTTTTTCTATCTGCCGATAAAAGCTCTCTTCCAGAAGTATTCTGATACCCAAAAGCTGGAACGATGGGTGGTATCTCTTAAGAACATGGCGCACAGGTCTGGTTTTAAAAAAACAAAACACCGTTTACTGCTTGCCCCCCATTGCATGCGATCACTTGATTGTCCGGCGGCATCAACAAGGTTTGGTATAGAGTGTGTCTCATGTGGAAAGTGCATCTTCTCTAAGATAAAAGCAGATGCAGAGAAGTTCAACTACACCCTCTATATCGTTGCAGGTTCTTCGTATGTAAAGCATATCATCAAAAAGGAATCAGCTGATGGTGCACTTCTTTTAGCATGCAATTATGAACTCAACAAGGTCATGCGCTCTTTGAAGAATAAGAACATTACGACGTATGGTGTTCCACTTTTGAACGATGGTTGCTACGCTACAGAGTTGGATTACAGTAAAATGATAGAAGTAATGGAATATTTTAGTACGTGAGGGAGCACCCCCTATATCGTTGTTGGGACTATTGTATAACTCACATGAAGAACTCACATGAAGAACTCACATGAAAAGCTCACATGAAACCTGTTTCATCAATTTGGACAAAAAACTTTAATATCCACAAATAAGTATTGTAACCCCAAAACCTGAGGATTTATTATGATCAATATAGTTATACCAAAAGGCAGTCTGGAAGAGCAAACATTACTGCTGTTCAAACAGGCAGACCTTACCATAAAAAAAACAGACAGGGAATACAACCCGAAAATAAATGACCCGAGGATAAGTAAAGTTAAGGTGCTGCGCCCACAGGAAATCCCAAAATATGTAGAACAGGGATATTTTGACATCGGGATAACAGGACTGGACTGGGTAAAAGAATCCAAAAGCGATGTTGTGGAGGTTGCAGACCTTCCTTATAGTAAACAGGGGGCAGGCAATGTCAAGATCGTGATCGCCGTACCCCAGGCAGATGATTCTATCAAGAGTGCCAGTGATATCAAACCCAACAGCAGGGTATCCACCGAATATCCCAACATGACCAAAGCTTTTTTTGAGAAAATGGGCGTTCCGGTTGAGATATTCTATTCTTATGGTGCTACAGAGGCAAAGGTTCCCGAACTTGTGGATGTAGTGGTGGACCTGACCGAGACCGGTTCTACCTTAAGGAAGAACGGTCTGAAGATCGTGGATATAATAGCCGAATCCTCAACCAAGCTGATCGCTAACAAGAAGAGCTGGGATGATCCTGAAAAACGAAAGGATATAGAAGAGATCAGGACACTGCTACTGGCAGTAATTGAGGCCAGGGGAAAAGTGCTCATTGTCCTTAATGTGCACAAGGACGATCTGGATACCGTGATCGAAGCACTTCCTGCCATGAAGAACCCAACAGTGAGCCAGCTCTACAAATCCGATTACTATGCACTGGAGACCGTGGTAAATAAGAGTGATATCAATATATTGATACCAAAGCTCAAGGCATTGGGGGCAGAGGATATTCTTGAACTTGATATCTCAAAGATAGTCCACTGACTGTAAATATTATTTCCCTGCCCGGTATCAGATCCCGCTCACCAGGTCAAACAGGGCCTTTTTCGGATCACTGGATTTTACCACACCTGATGCCAGCAGCACGCCCACGCTTCCCAGTTCCAGGGCAGCTTTCATGTCCTCGCCCTTACTGATACCGGCACCACAGAGCACCTTTACATCCGGATTGATATTTTTTACAGCTTTCACCGAACCTGATACAACTTCAGGGTCGGCCTTTGAAACAGGGATGCCCGAACCTATGAGTTCCGGGGGTTCCACTGCCACATAATCCGGACCTAATGCCGATGCTGCACTGGTGGTGGCAATATTATTGGTGCATACAATGGTGGTCAGACCTGTCCTGCCGGCAGCGGTGATGGATGCATCTATATCAGCCAGTTTCAAGCGCCTTTCCGAATGGTTAATGAGCGTGCCGACTGCACCTGCTTCTTTCAAAGTTTCGGCCATGATATGCCCGGTGAAACTGCCCGACCCCACACCATCAAGATGCTGGGAAAATACCGGTATGTCCACACTTGATGCAACCCTATAGATGTCAGGGAGCTGGGGAGCTACTGCGATATTTGCGCCGGTCTCGTCTGATACATCCTTGCATGCCTGTGCAATAGCAACGGCATTCTTCCCTGTTCCTTCGGTATATGTCTTGAAATTGAGTACAATTATCGGCTCATTCATTGAAATTTCCCCATAGTAATTCGATATTTTATTTTAATGTGTTTACGGTCTCATTATTGTTATTCTTTTGCTAATTAACTACCTTTACAGAAGGGGGCGCATAAGTGCTGGGATAGCGCAGCTACAGATATAACGACGGGTGGCGAGAGATTGAAGCAACTAACGGGGCTGGGATCTTTTCAATATTAACCATAGAGTGTGCAAAGGAATGCAGAGAAAAACAAGAATGCTCTGCGAACCTCTGCGGTTTCAAATATTACATAGGTCATATATTCCCACAACCATGGCGGAGCCCCCGCCTAACTCATCAATACCCGTAGCTGCCGCACCATTGATCGTTATGTCAGCATAATGATGTTGTTCGAAAAAGCTTATATCAAATTTGAAATAATTAAAGAGTGGTGAATTATATGGAAAATATCAGTGCACACGAATCAGTACGAAAGATGTATGAAAAACTGCATGCAGACGGCGTTACGAACACTTTTGACCGTTTTGAGGCACAGGGGGTTCGCTGCCGCTTTTGCAGCGATGGTGTAAGCTGCCGGCTGTGCAGCAACGGACCGTGCAGGATAAGCAAAAAAGCTGACCGTGGGGCATGTGGGATCAATGCCGACGGCATGGCAATGCGCAATTTCCTCCACCTGAACATCATGGGTACAACAGCGTATACCTACCATGCCAAGGAGGTGGCAATGACCCTGAAAGCCACTGGTAAAGGGCAGACACCATTCACCATCAGGGACGAAACAAAACTGCGCGATTTTGCAGGCAAACTCGGACTCAATAGCGGGAAAGGGCTGTCAGGCACAGAAGAGCCATCTGTCAATGAACTGGCTGTAAAGGTCGGGGATGCCATACTCCAAGGCATTCACACGGATTCCGATGAAGCGCTCGGGATGGTCGGGATATTTGCACCTGGATCAAGACAGAAGGTATGGAGAGAACTTGGCATCCTGCCAGGCGGACCAATTGAAGAGTCCATGGACATGACAACATGCAGCATGACCAATATCGATGGTGATTACGTGTCTCTTGCAAAGAAGGCACTGCGCTTGAGCATTGCAACCATCTATGGTTCCCTGGTGCCGCTGGAACTCGGGCAGGACATACTGTTCGGCACTCCGTTACCTCATGAACACGAGGTGGACCTGGGCATCATTGACCCTGAATATATAAATATCGTTGCCAACGGGCATGAGCCATTCATAGGTGCCGCATTGATCGCTGCTGCGAAAAAGGCTGGGAACCAGCAAAAAGCAAAGGATGCGGGAGCAAAGGGGCTGCATATCATCGGTTCGATCGAAACAGGTCAGGAACTGCTGCAGCGATTTGAGAAGGATGACGTATTCGTGGGACTTACCGGCAACTGGCTCAGTATCGAGGCAGCACTGGCAACTGAGGGTATCGATGTCTTTGCAATGGACATGAACTGCTCACCTCCGGCACTTGGGGAGTATCAGGACAAATACAATGTCACGCTCGTCAGTGTATCTAAACTCGTTGCCATGCCTGGTATGGACCGACAGATCGCATACAAGCCCGAGAAGGTAGAGGCACAGGTACAGGAACTTATCGACCTTGCGATAGCAAACTTCAAGAAACGAAAGGCAGCAGGACTTGCTAAGAACGACCTGAACCGACAGAAGACGCTTACAGGTTTCTCTGCCGAAGCCATCGTATCCGCACTTGGCGGAACACTTGACCCCTTGCTGGATGTCATTAAAAAAGGCGACATCAAGGGCATCGTGGCACTGATAAGCTGCACAACGTTAAAGGACAGCGGGCAGGATGTCAATACCATTGCCATTACAAAGGAACTCATCAAACGCGACATCCTTGTCATGAGTGCTGGCTGCGGGAACGCTGCTCTCCAGGTTGCGGGGCTTACCACCATTGATGCACAGGAACTTGCAGGCGACAGGTTGAAAGCCGTATGCGAGTCACTTGGAATTCCTCCTGTTCTGAGTATGGGCACCTGTACCGATACAGGCAGGATAATCAATATTGTCACTGCTGTTGCTGATGCTCTTGGGGTTGACCCCTCGCAGCTGCCTGTGGCTGTGACCGCACCTGAGTATATGGAACAGAAGGCGACCATTGATGCCGTGTTCGCGGTGGCGTTCGGTCTGTATACACATGTGGCACCGCTTGCACCTGTCGCCGGGGCACCAAACCTTGTGAAGCTCCTGACCCGGGATGTGGAAGGTCTGACCGGCGGTAAATTGGCAGTTGAGACTGATATGGTAGAGGCTGCTGATGGGATCGAAGCACATATCATGGAGAAGAGAAAGGCGCTTGGGATCTGATCAGATATGGTGGGATCCATTCCCGCCATTTTTATTTTACTTGAGGCTGTACGTATCAAGCGTATCAGTAATGAGGTGTATCTTCCATACCTTCATTTATTATTAATGAAAAATCTCTTCCATCTGGCCTGATATTTATCGGTCCGGAAATCGCGAATGGTCACTCGCACAGCGTCGGTGGCAGTGATCTGGCGCACTGCATCGTCGTAGGCCTCATCGGGCAGGTCGGGGTTCAGTTCGACGAGTTTCTCGCGCAGGGTGCGCGTGAGCACTACCTCGCGGTCGGATGCGCAGCCAAGCAGGCTGTCCGGTCCGAAGTCCCCGTTGTTGTAGGCGTAGACTGAGTCCCAGCCAAGCTGTTTCTCCAAGTAGTTGGCTGTGGTCTGCTGAACGAAGGTGTCTTCGGTGTAGGGGTATGGGTTCATTCTTGTGCCCCCTCAACTTCTGCGAGCAGCGCCTTACCCCTGGCAGTCAGGCGATACTTCTGCAGGCGACTATTTGGTTTATCTGGAATGGTCATCTCAATCAGGCCCACTTCAAGTACCGGCGTTAGATAACGATCCCTGAAGTTTGCTTGTCCCTTGAGATCGAGCGCTTCCTGCAGTTCGGCTCTCATCATGGAGCCGCTGGTGAGAGCATGTAACAGTTGCTTGACTTCACCTGCGACTTCACATGTGACCTGGTCTTCAACTTGCCCGTTCGGTCGGTTGAACGTGGTTGTCACCCAGTTCTCCGAGACCTCGATCACTGGCTCAGCCACTCCATAATCGCGACACATCTCACGGATTCGTTTGATACCACTGCCTACCTGTTCCACCATCCCCATACGATAGAACATCCCAAACAGCAATGGATTGCGCGGCACACTCTTCACTCCCAAATCCTCTTCGCGCATCCCAGCGGGCAGGCCGCCCGGCGTCACAATCTCAAGACGGTCGTAGAAAATATACAACTGCACATTGGCGGTTGAACGGTAGTCGCAGTGCGCAATGGCATTGACAAGAGCTTCCCGAAGGGCATCCACAGGCAACTCCAGCCGTTCGTCCCGACCTCTGGCATGAGGAATCAGCGTAGTATTCAGCTTAGCCTGCAAGTAGACCATCACCTCTTCATAGATAGCGTAGAGATCGCCGGCAAAATCCTTGCGGTCGAGGATGTAAGTTTTTGTTGTTCCCCGGAACATCGCGCAGTTTCATTTTCACTTCGTGAAGATTTCGATTATTTATTACAATCTTTGTCATATGGTTATCACCCATCTAATTAGTTAGTACCCGATACCTTATATTGGCACCACGCACCTGTATCAACAAAGACCTGAGGCATTTGATCACTTCAATATTTCAATATAAGTAGCGGTTATGTTTGCTGGCAACATCTGTCAGACCACTGCTCTCTGCACCAATAATCCCGGACAGTGCCCATTTGCAACTTTATTTATACGCTTCAATTTTCAAGCTTTCCAGAGGGATCCCCTCATATTGTCTCTTGCTAATATCTTTGTCTTCTCCTAAGATTCTCACTTTAAAACCAGCCCTTTCAATTATAGAAAGATAATCTTCTATCTGTAATGCACCGCCAACGCAACCTGCAATTAAATCTTTATCGTTCCTTTGTTCTTCAGATAATTCTCCTAATAAAACTATATCTGAGACAAACATCTTTCCTTTATCTTTTAATACCCTAAATGCTTCCAAAAATACTTTATCCTTGTTGGGTGCAAGATTAATTACACAATTGCTTATTATAATGTCAACAGAATTGCTTTCAATGGGTAAATTTTCAATGTCTCCTAATCTAAATTCCACATTTCTATAATTATATCGCTGTGCATTTTCTGTCGCTTTTTTTATCATCTCTTCAGTCATATCCACACCAATAACTTTTCCTGTCTTTCCAACTTTTTTTGCGGCTAAAAACACATCAATTCCAGCACCACTCCCTAAATCTAAAATAACATCTCCCTCATTGATTTTAGAAAGGGCAATAGGGTTCCCGCATCCAAGACCGAGATTTGCTTCTGGAACATTGTTTATTTCTTCCCCGGAATAACCAATGCTCTTTGAGATATCCTGATTTGATGACACACAACAGGAAGATCCGCCACACCCACAACCACTATTATTGTTTCTTGCAATTTTGGAATATGCTTCTTTAACATTTTCTTTTATCTTATTACCTTTCATTTTAACTCCTCCTGACAACAATGTTTTATGCCTTCTATTCCGAAAGCTATTAGTGATTTTTTCACGTTATTATCTTTAATGCTGTAAATTATGTTTCGTCCATCTTTCTTATATTTTAAAACCCCTGCTTCCACCAATACTTTGAGATGTCTTGAAACAGTTGTTTGGTCTTTCTTTGTCATAGATGAGAATTCACATGCACAAAAATCTTTTGTCAAAAGATATCTTACTATACTAAGTCTTGTTTCATCCCCCAATGCCTTGAAAAACTTTACTTTGTTTTTTACCATGTAATATATGTATATATGTACATACATAAATATCTTTCGGGTGCAAATGGGTCACTAATAATAGAGTTCTAATGTTGAGGGGTGGCGGAGCGAGTGTGAAATAGTTACGTATCAATATATGAGACACTCACCGCAAAGGCCGCAGTGTGATCGCAAAGACATTGTTGCATTGACTTTACATTCATCGTGTTCTTTGTGGTGTAGTATTTTCATGAATTATCTTTTTTGATCAGCATTTTCTCCATGAATTCGAAAGTAATTCCGTGTTTCAGGAAATCGGGATGATCAGTTGGTTTATTTTCCCGAATAATATTGAATCCAAGCTTATTAAAGAAATTTACCGAAGTATTACGAGCAATAGTAGTTATTCGTTCACACCCGCTTATAGAGATGGCCTCAGCTAAAGCGTGAACAAGCCCCTTTCTGACTCCAATTCGTTGTGAACCGGGATTGACCGCAATATGACGGATTTCGAGATCAATGGGACTCGTCCAATTTGCTACAAGACCACCAACGAGAATCCCATCCGATTTGGCGACAAGCTCAATAGTTTCTCCTGTGAGTTTGAA
>JAUWRA010000125.1 GCA_030610815.1 Methanosarcinales archaeon | reverse complement strand
TGCCATTATTTCCTGCAATTAAGTAACCGCCATCCGAAGTCTGCAGCAAAAATATGACATGGTCATTGGTAAGTGCCCTTCCTAATGTCCAGTTCCATTGCTCTGACCCGGTTGGACCAATCTTTAACACAAAAACATTTGATCTCGTATTTCCGGCAATTATGTAACCGGAGTCTGCTGTCTGCTGTAAACTCTCAACACTGGTTATGCCGCTTATTTCATAGGTCCGGTTCCATTCCTCAGCAGGTGGAGAGGGGCTTGCATATCCTGTGCCTGTAAGTATCAGGACTGTCAGCATGACTGCAAAGATCAATATTACTTTCTTTAGTGCCATTTATCTAACACCCGCACTTTTTCGGCTTGTTTCGTCATTCTAATCCCTCTCATGGTCAAGGATATTTCTCAATTCCATGATTTATTTTCTTTGACAACACCGATTTCAATCCCCGTGCCCAATGCCTGCCGTTAGATTCACCACTTGCCATCCTTTACTCAGATGCACCCACCCCTTCGTCCCCATAGATAGATGTCTTCGGTCATTGCGATTATTGGGATCGAGGTAAAAATGAAAACGGACTTTTTCGACTTCGCTATCCGAATACACCCATGCACCAAACGTACGACGTTCACGAGGAATGAAAGACTCAGGGGATGTGTAGTTACTCATGCTGATCGTGAACCCCTTAAAAAACTCATCAGATGTTTGTGTGTCATCTTTGAGAATTCCATGCTTCTCATTCATACTGATTTCATTATTTCCTGAATATATGTTCAACTGGCCATTCTCTTCTTTTGTAAAAAGCAGACCTTGTCCAAACATCTCAGAAATAACATTTTTTTCGACACTCTGATATTCCAAATTTCCATTCCTATTAAGCCAGTATGTCCATGTACTTCTTCCAGAGACTGTTATAACTCTACCATCATCGGTTTTGCTTATGTCCAGTTTTTCTCCGGGCTGTACATGTTCTTCACTCTCCAGCCACTCTACAAAGCGATCAGTATCTTTCCCCGGGACTTCATTCCAGTTAAACAAATAAACTTCAGACATCCCATTTGTTTCAATGTCCTCGACACGATAAAACTTCAATACTCCCGTCTCATTAAGCTGGTATATCCTTGTAGTTCCCTCAGAGACTGTTATAACTTTACCATCATCGGTTTTGCTTATGTCCAGTTTTTCTCCCGGCCATACACGCCCTGTATCCTCCAGCCACCCTACAAAGCGATCAGTATCTTTCCCTGGGACTTCGTTCCAGTTAAACAAATAATCTCCTAATCCCGATCCACTTATCATGAGAGCTTTTCCATATTCTGTATCTATAACAGCGGTTGTCACATTACCTGTAATTTCAGGATTTTCATACATTTTCAATACAGTCTTGTTTTCATCAAGCAAAACCGGAACATAAATTGTTATATTTTCAGCACTGGATTCGATGTGAATTGATGTAGAGGTGGTTGCATCATTCTGAGGCCCAAAAAAAAATAACAAGCTCAAAGGAGAGTTCACCATAAACACTGCACTAAAAATAATAAAAATAGTGCCAAATGAGACAACGAATGCTGTCAGCGCAAATTTCATATGGCGATCATTTTTAAAAATAATTAATCCCGTGGCAAATATAATTAAAAGTAAAAATAGAGGGACCAAATATCCAAAAATAAAACCAATTAAGAAAAGTATAATGGATGCAGCAAGTGTCACAAATACAAAGGCAGAAGAGTACTTCTCAGTGCTGTAATATTTAATTGTAAGGTGTAATAAATACGAACAGATCGGTAATGGGAGTAACATTACTAATAGTCCCCCATCAAATAATGGAATACGACCCATAAAAAAACCGGTAAATAACGATATGATGCCTATAAATAAAAATATAGGATATATCCACCATTTATCTTTTTTTGTAGTGTCATTCATTTTTTTACCTCCTTGGTTGAAATACTCTGGCTCCCTTGTCCCGGTTTTGTTTTGTCCTTTTCAGCTTGTTTGCCACTCTAAACTAAATTAAAACTATTACAGGCTATACACACCTCATTCTATGACTTGGTAATCGCATTATTTCCCACCAATACTTTCAATAATTTCACCCATAACGCCCTTCCCACTCGACAATTTCTCCAGCTACAGGAATCCAACCATGCTTCTCTCCTGTGACTTTAGTACATATACTGTCTCTATATGAATTAGAAGTCCAACCACCTTTCCACCATTCATTCCTCCCTTCCAATGTCACACAAATTTCAACATTTGCATCTGGAGATGTTGTATAATCCGCATAGATGAAGCTTTCATATCTCTGTGTTTTTGGTGGGGTCCTACTTGATGGATAAGGTTCATCATCAATATCTGAAAGTATCATGTTATATTTTGGAAAAAGAACTGGTTCATTATCAGTAGCATTTCTTGTATCTATAATATTATCAGGTGCTATCGATGCAGAAACCTCTATAGTTCCTCTTGTAAATGAATGAACTTCTCCAGTTGGACTATCATCTGATGGGTTTAACTCAACCAGTTGGTTTAATTCAGGCACAAGCTCAATTGCAGTGAATTTCAGCATTGTTCCATGTTCAGTTTCAATCATACTGAGATTCCAGCCTTCAGAACTTTCCATAGTTTGAATAATTGCCTGCTCACCTAATTTGGACTCATTATTAAATAATGGAAGAGGAGTATAAAAAGTCAGATTTTCCAGTTTTGAATCTGTGTTTATTACGATTCGAAAATCATATGCGCTCGTAACAGATGAATCACCATACATTTCACCTGAGCTATATATTTCATCTGAGCTGATTGAGAAAAAACTAATTACAAAGATAAGCCCTACGATAATAACAATGCCAATGACTACTGGCATCACGACTGCAACCACCGATTTGAGCGTGCTGATCTTATGGACTTTTGTACCGCCTATTACTACTACATAAATCATATATAGGCCTGCAAGGATGCCAACGAACGGAATCCAGCTAAATACTGCAGTTGCACTCGCATATGCTAAAATCCTGAATGTGCCATCATACGTACCTTTTCCACCTAAAATCTTAAAGAAGATGTGGAGTATCAATGCTCCGATGAAAAGTCCAATCACTCCAATTACTGGTATAAATAGGATGCTAGAAAATCCTATAATCAAAGTGATTTCCGTTATGCCTATACCGGCAAACAAGAAATAGGCTGCTAACGGGATTATCGCCATAAATATGCCTGCTATCAGATAACATACAACTGCAAATTTCACAGGGTCTGCATACACACCACTGGTTGGCATTTGCATAAAGAAATCAGCTGGTGTTTTTATGACTTTTAGCCATGTATTCTTAAAATCATCAATCATTTCGCTCATTAAAATCTCCTCATATTTGACGACATCCTTACATCCATTTATAGTTCTAACAATATAAATAGTTATGTGTGACTATTTATAGCAATAATTCTTGATAAAAAATTAACGAGAGGCCGGTCTTTAAAAGCAATCCATGCGATGGCAGATAATATCAAAAGAATAAGCAGAGGGGATAATGACACAAATGTCATTCCTAAAAAATCTCCCCAAAAAAACCCTGTGTAAAATATCAAAGCCAAAGTGGCAAAAGAGATTGCCAACGCCATTAATACAAAGTCAAATGATTGTTTCTTAAATTTATACATTGCTATAGCAAATAAGATCGAACAAATTAACAAAGGAAGTAAAAAAACATTCCCTAAAACAACGGAAATAATAAAAGATACTATTCCAATCAAGAAAAATATCAAATATATCCACCATTTATCATTTTTTATTGAATTGTTCATTCTTCTAACCTCCCTGGATGAAATTTATCATCTGATCTTTTCATCTTCCTTTTTGCCACATCCCATAAGCTAGAAGTAAAATGCCGAAAATAAAAATTGGAGGCAGGATAATATACATAAAAAATCCGGCACTCCATCTGGCTTCGGGTATAGATTCAAGCATTATTATACTTGATAATAACAGCACTACTCCCAGAGCCAGCAGCCATGAACCCAAAGCAAGGGATTTATTCTCTATCTTTCGCATGAACACTATCAGTAATATAAGCATGGCAGCAAATGCAAACAGTGGAAGATAGCCCAGCAATGAAACATAGATATCCTGAATACCCGGCTCACCATGCTCAAAAGCGTATAACCTGCTATCAGAAGCACTCAAATATAATATACCGTGGGACAGCACGGGTTGGGATACCTCATGCCCGAATGTCTTGCCTCCTTTCCACACCTGTTCACCCGTATTCCCATCTAACACAAGCAGGTTTTCATTTCCATATATCCCAACATAGACCAGGCCGCCGTAAACAGATAATGGTCCTGAACTGCCCTGATATTTCCATATTGAAGAACCATCATATGCATCTAAGGCTACCACATCAGATCCGGCAGATGCAAATACTTTCCCGTCAGCAACAGCATAAATATGCGGCCATGAAACATCTGTACTCCAGATGGTTCTGCCTGTGCCAAGAGAACGTGTAACAATTTTATCTTCAAGTCCGAAATACACCAGGTCATTGTAAATGAAAGGGGTTTTTCCATTTAAGCCGGAAACGCTATTTATGGAATTGTTCCAGATTTCCTCACCGTTTGATGCATTGAGAGCAAATACCCGGGTAAAAATCCTTGTGTCTGGTGTGGGTACATTTGGACTTTCCGTCTCGGGTTCAATAGGAATATCTTCTCCATTGTATTCTATGTACTCTACAGTAAGTTCATTTGGATCTTCCATCCCAGGTTCAATAGCAACAGGCAATATATTTTCCCTGTATTCTATCTGTTCAATTAATACGACAGTACCCTTACTTGCAGCCGGAATGGTTGAATCATAACTGATCCTGTATTCTTTATCCAGAGGTTCTTGTCCAGGACTGAATGAATATATCCACTTCAGTGCACCGGTTTTTGCATCTATAGCAAGAACCTGTCCGGCGTTGTATATAGTGGTATAAACGGTGTTGTTATACACCACTGGAAGCACTTCGGGTGCTGAGATATGTTCACCTTTGTATGATTTGAGGTTGAATTTCCATTCTAATGAATCATCCCCGAAGGCATAGATATTCTCAAAATCCGATGCAAACACCAGACCTTCATCATATATTACATGATCATGGAGTTCCCATGACCCACCGGTTTCATGGCTCCAGACGACCTCGCCATTTCGTGCATCTATAGCATTGATCGTTTGCTTTCCCCCTGGTGTGTCCGGGTCGGCTTGAGATGATGTGTAAAATATTACTTCACCTGATTCCGATACAACAGGAAGGGGTGTGTTTCTATATCCTCCGATGGAAGATGACCAGATTTTCCTCAAAGGGGGACGCAAATTCTCACTATACTGATACTTACTTTCAGGAATGATTTTTAACCTGAGGTCATAGAATTCAAAGTCATCATAATCTGAGCAATCAGCATTGCATCCGGATGAAATGGTAATGTTATTTTCGCCGGAATATAGCAGTTTTGTGCTGAAATAGATTGTTACACTTCTGGGTAGATCGTCCTGCTCTTTGGCTTCGATATAATCATTCAGCTTTCCTATTTTGTTTCCATTCACATACACCTGATCATAGAATAGTCCGATACCGGCAGTATCGGTGGGAACAACACTTTTTGTAGTCAGCGTAATACTGGCAGTGTCACCATCGATACTGTCCATAACAAATATTTTCGTGTAAACCGTACCTTCCGCATCGGCAGGCATCAATTCAGGTTTTACTCCATCACCCAGGTGATGATGGCCTGCATCTAACACATACACGGCTGTGGACTCTGAGTTTAGTTGTCCTGAACCCTCATTATCAGGTAGGGCACTGCCAGTCATTGTGACAACGGTAAATAATATAAGCAGAACCAGTACCCTAAATGATAGAGTTTTTGTTGTGAACCTGATAGTCTCCTTTGATATTCCCATAGTTTGCCACCTGTCTTTAAGTTTCAAGATTAGATGCGAATATAATTGCACATATAGTAATAAATCTATTTATACATTTCGATTTATGGGCAAATCTAATTCTGAATCTCGTATATCTAAAACAATTTGAATATATCCTGATCCGTTAGTCAATCTTCTTTATGGATTCCACATCATGAAGAGCAGGTACCTGCAAATCAGGTGGGAGCACATCCGGACGGGCACCCTGTATGAGTGAACCGAAAGTGGCGGCAGGATAGCTGAAGAAGGGATGGGGGCTGGAATCACATTCATAGTCGGCACCCTGTTTCACATTTCTCATTCTATTCGAATTGATTTGTTACCGTCACATAAGCACTTACACTGGCATCCCCGGGCTTTTATCTTTGAATTTAGTAGGTGCACTTACTTCATGGGACTAAGTAAAACCAATGGAAAGTAGTAAGGAAACAGATAATTTTTTAAGTGGGACTAATAATCGAAAGGTTTGTGTATTTATGGGATTATTGTAAGAATTATTCTTAGAAACGAATACCTGAATTAAGCAATTAGATGGGAAAAGGGAGTATTAATGAAGAAATTATCGGTAATCTGTTTATTAGTTGTAGGAATTATTCTTATTTCTGGCTGTATTGATGGAGAAAAAAGGAATTCTAAAACATCAAACATTTCACAATCATCAATGAATGAAACTTCAACGGAAACTTCAACAGTGCCTGATAAATCCCAGCCCGAATTGATGCCGGGTGAATTTGACATTAATATAACCTCATATTATTTTGTATATCTGAGGGATAATGAGGTGATTTCCAAAAAGAGTAAATATCCAATACAGACATTTGATCTGGTTGAAAAAAATTATGTCATATACCATCTCTCAATAAAAAATAATGATACAAATGCCCTCAATTTTAGCATAAATAAACTACAATTACATACCGGGAATCAGGTCTTCACTCCTGCAGATCCTGGCACAATAATCAAATCTCGTGAGTGGGTATTCTCAGAGATTGAAAATGAAATCAGGTTGAATGATACCCATATGCTTCCGCATCAAACCCTGGAGGGAATTGTCATTTTCCAGGTGGATAATTACACCACATTATTCGACAGATCATTTTCACTGAGGTACAATACAACACCCATACCTTCAACCTCATATGAAAAGAGCCTTGAAGCCCTTTCAGTCGCAGAACAGTTTGATTACTCCATAACATTTGACATACCTCCCTATTACAATTGGAGAGATAATTCATACGATCCTCCTGAACCCGAAGTTTCCTATGTCTGGACCATATGGGGGAGAGATTATGTATTATATACTGATTATGGGAATTCCAATGTCTGGGCCAACTGGGTGAACAGAACTGTATTTGAATC
>JAUWRA010000139.1 GCA_030610815.1 Methanosarcinales archaeon | reverse complement strand
GGTTCTCCTACTCCAAACATGAACACAGCTATGATCGTTGCCACTATCACTGTAATTGCCACCATCAGGATAACCCCGAGAACTGGCGATACTGCTTCTTCGTTCTTAATATGTCTCATTTTTTTGAACTCCTATTTTTTATCTCCAATTTTTAAACCACTGAACAAAAGAATAATAACTTAGTTTTATTATTTCCTTTGTCCAGTGATTTTAATCACAATTAATTAATAAATCTAATTATATATAAATCCTATGTATAAATATGTGGTACTCATCATAGTAGTTCAATAAGTTGAATGCCAGTTTCCAGGCTCAAAAAGAATGAATAGATTGAGTAGCAGTAGAGGTGATTGGTTCCTTCTTTACAGCCGGTCCGGAAACAAGATGTGTGTACAAACCAAGCATAATTTATCCATTTCAGGAAAAATACTGTCAATAAATTTAAAAAATATTCCATTTTGAATATTTAATACTACATGCAATATCAACTCGTTTTGACACAAGTTGTTCAAAATAATTTTTCCACATTCATAGCAGAATAATTGGATTTTATGTGCAAATATTCATCCGAGTCTATGATAAAGACTTGTAGGCAGGTATAAATATGCTGAAGTGATTTAAAATTGAATATGGTTTTACCTGGGATTTACAAGCATGACACTTAATAAGATACCTTCAGGTGTGAAAACGCTGGATACCAACATCAATGACGGTTTTCCGGCAGGTTCAGTAATACTTCTTCTTGAAGATGTGGGTGCCGGTGCGCGTGAATTCGTCTACACATCTATAGTTAACAACCTCGACCTGAAAGCTGATCCCTCCTATTTTGAAATGATAAATAGGAAGCATGAGAAACAAAGCCATGAAGGTGAGATCAATACAACACTTGTACTTCCTGATGAGATATACTACATCTCTTTATCGAGATCCAAAGAAGACATATTAAATGAGAATGCCTATGCTTTCCATGAAGACTTTTTCAACACCTTAAAAGAAGGAGTGAACTTCAAAGAACTTTCTGATATCTACTTCCGTCAAAGTATTATCAAAAATTTATGGCTTTCGAACAAGAAAAAAAACCTGGATTTCGATAGTAATTCCAATAAGAACATCCTTGAAGAGATTTCAGATATATTTGAGGAGTTTGCCGCAAACAATATCGTGATCCTTGATTCACTGACTGAACTTATGTTGTATGAAGGAGATTATTTAAGCAAGAATGATGTTATTATGTTCTTAAAAAGCCTGGTACGAATTTCAAAAGAATGGAATGGTTTAATATATTTATTACTAAATACCAAAATCCTTGAAACCAATATACAGGAAATTATTAGTGATACCGTTGATGGCGTGCTCACTTTTGAATGGGATAAAAAATCAGTAAAGTTGCAGCGCAACCTTTGCATCACAAAATTCAGGGGGCTGTTGCCCCAGCTCG
The DNA here is from genome assembly GCA_030610815.1 of Methanosarcinales archaeon. Lineage (GTDB taxonomy): Archaea > Halobacteriota > Methanosarcinia > Methanosarcinales > Methanocomedenaceae > Methanocomedens_A. Next base: position 5,112 of record JAUWRA010000139.1, on the reverse strand, counting down.
AACAGAACAATATTGAAAAATTCGAAACAAAAATAACTTCCAATGATGGATTCGAAGTCTCAAATATCAGGAAAATTATCTGAGATCTGTCCAAACGGACGCGTCTCTTCGGGTATATCCGGACTTGATAAAATGCTCAATGGTGGTATTCCACAAGGGCATATTGTCGTTGTCATGGGTGATCCCGGTACTGGAAAGACCACACTGGCACTCCAGTATATCCACGATGGCCTGGATAAAGGAGAGTCCTGTATCTATATTAGTATCGAAGAGGAAAAGGATTCTTTAATTTCAACTGCTGCTTCCTATGGGTGGGAACTGCAGGAATACATCGAAAACAATAAACTGGAATTTTTAAAACTTGATCTGTCAGACATTAAAACCCTGGCCAGAAGGATCAGGGTCGAATTACCGGAACTTATAGAATCATCCGGAGCAAGTCGTATTGCAATTGACTCGATCTCTCTTTTCAACATTATGTTCGATAACTCCATTGAAAGCCGCATAAGGTTAGTTGAATTAAATAAGACAGTTAAAAATTCAGGAGTCACAGCTTTATATACCTCTGAGACAAGTATGAAAAATCTCTTTCATTCAAAAGACGGAATTATCGAATACTCTGCCGACGGCATATTATTTTTACAACAAAGTGAAATTGCATCAGATATACGATTAGTATTACGGATCATAAAAATGAGGAGAACATTGCACGATCGGCTGTACCGGCCTTATGACATTACCGAAAATGGTATTATAGTGTATCCTACGGAAATGGTATTTGTGGATGAGGGAACTGGTGTATAGATTGTCTAACTTACTGTTGTCATATCATTTTTACTTTTGACTGAATATGGAACAGAGACTGCTTCAGGCAAGAAGGAACAAAAGGTGCCCCACATTGCATTTCGCCTCTTAAGATCCGGCGCCTGTTCATGTCGTTTTACATAGGATAGGTTTATTAAATTCAAAACATAATAACATTAAAGGATACAATATGACTTCCACTGCTAAATTTTATGATTCGATTGACATCCAGCTCCAATTTCTTGAGCAACTCAAGCATATCCCGGAGGAAGAGATTGGCGGACTAATAAAAGTCCTGAGAGATTTTATTTTCCAGGCCGATACAAAACAAAAGGTCATATACGGCATCGGTGAGGGTAGGAGTGCACTGGCCCTGTATGATTTTCTCCACCAGTTATTGAAATATGAAGAGCTTTTCCCTGCCACCCTTGACGATCCCATCCGCCGCTACTTTGACCCTGACAGGTCCAACATGATATTGTCTGCATCGGGCTCGGGAGGCACTGAAAGTGTTATTAACTATCTTGAAGATGCCCACCGCCTGGGTGCGAGTGAGATACTTATCACTGCTAAAACCGACTCACCTGCCTATAAAAAAATTAAATCACATAACGGTTTTGTCTTCCTGATCGAAGATATAAAACTGGAAAAGCCCAGCGAACTGGCAGTCATGGGTTCTGAGTTCGAACTAAAACTGTGTACTCTGTTAAACAGCGTACTGCCTGCCCTGGACAGCGGTGATGTCAATTTATATTACCAGCAGATGGACCATTATCTTAAAAATGCCAGGCTGCTTCGGAATTTAGAAAATGAATACCTGCGGTCGTGGATAGATAAGCTGCTGAACCGTCGTGGCCATTTCATAGTGGACGGCGTAGGACGCTCCGGATTCGTGGCAAAAGCTTTAGGGATGCGTATGACACACCTGGGCCAGCATGTCTACATCAAAGGCGATGCCACCACGCCCAGTTTTGTCAGGGGCGACGTATATATTCCCGTCAGCGGAAGCGGCAATACCAGGGAGATCCTGGAAGGTATGATGAGAGCCCGCAGCAAGGGAGTGGACGTGTTCCCTATTACTGTAAATAAAAATTCCAGGATGGTTGAACTACTGGAAGAATGGGGATATGAGGATAATATCATTTTCATACCTGTGGAAGAAGGAGACATGGGCATCTTCCACGACAAGACACCCAGTAAGATCTCAACTACAAAGATGAACCAGATGCGTCCATCTATTTCCGAGATCAACTCATATATTTTCACCAATGCCATTATTGCCTCGGCCATTGATTTTTTAGGAGTGGATGAAAAATACATGAAACGAATACACTGGTAGGGATAAAGGATGGGATTTAAACATAAGTTAAAAAAACTAATGGGGCAAAGTGTGACAGATGATCCCGGTGCTCCCGGGAAAGATAAGAAGTCAGTAGTAGCTGCCGGGAATGTACATGACGCCCTGAGTTCTCCTGTTGAACAGAAAAGTGTAGGAGCAGAGGCAGTACCCGATAGCTCAGGGAACGATAAAGATCAAACAAAGCAAAGCAGGCAGGTGGGCAGCAAATGGGAACACAAACATGACGACCTGGACTGGCACTCCATGTCCAGACCCCACCCGGTCCCACCAAAGGTGCAGGCCGAAAAAGAAGTGCCGGGTGAACCTGCCGCACCACTAAGAGCCCATCAACACCAACCACCCGACCAGGGGCAGGATGGGAATAAAACCCTGTCAAAACAGGACATACTCTGTAAGTTCGTTGTGCAGCGCGGACAGAGGATCGGTGAGACCATATCTATTGATGGCGGGCATCTTGTGTTCAAGCACGGGGCTGAGAATCTGTACATTCCTATGTCGTCCATATCCGGATTCACTGATGAGGATGTGGAGATAGGTGATTTCAACAGGGATGAAGCCTTGAAGCTTGGTGAAGAATGGCACCAGAGAACTACGAACACATTGAAATTCGATGGGAATGGGATGCTCATCAATGACTGAATACAAGCAGTGTATCGTAACCCGTGATGACCTTAAACTCTCAAAGGGCAAACTGGCTGTACAGGTGGCACATGCAGCCGTGACTGCCTCTGATTTTGCTGATAAGAAGGAACGTGATGCCTGGATGAAGGACGGGCAGAAGAAGGTCGTACTTAAGACCGGCACCCTGCAGGATTTATTTATGTTAAAGGAGTCGGCGCGCAGGGAAGGGCTGTCCACTGCCCTAATCACTGATGCCGGACTTACGCAGATTCCACCCGGGACCGTTACTGTACTGGGTATCGGGCCGGCAGCGGTTGAGAAACTGGATAAAGTGGTGGGTAAGTTGAAACTGGTGTAGCACCTGATAGATATTTAATCAATTTCAACTATTATTTGAAAATTCAAGGGAAGCAGCAGGAGGTTATTTAATGGCAGTGATACAGGACAAAGATAAGGAGAATATTAAGAAAAAGCTGGATAAAGAGCTTGAGGGTGATGTAAAATTAATAATGTTCACCCAGGAGAACGAATGCCAGTTCTGTGCCGATACCAGGGGCATGGTGGAAGAGTTGGCAGGCATGTCACCAAAGATCGAAGCCGAAATCCATGATTTTGTCAAGGATGAAAAACTGGCAAAGTCCTATGGGGTTAAGAAGATCCCTGCCATTGTGATGCTGGGGGAGAAGGACTACGGTATCAGGTTCTACGGTATCCCGTCGGGTTACGAGTTCAAATCGTTCCAGGAAGACCTGGTCGATGTGTCCAGGGGCAGGACAGACCTGTCAGACGATGTGAAGAAAAAACTTGCAAATGTTAAGAAGCCAGTGCATATACAGGTGCTTGTGACCTCTACCTGTCCTTACTGCTCAATGGCTGTTCGAACGGCCCATAAACTTGCCATTGAGAATGAGCACATAACAGCAGATATGGTGGAAATGGTGGAGTTTCCCCACCTGGCCCAGAAGTATATGGCCATGAGCGTGCCCAAGATCGTCATCAATGAGATAGTGGATTTCGTGGGTGCCCAGCCTCCTGAGCATTTTGTGGAAGAGATTATAAGGGCACTTCGTGCAAGCGACAATCCGATGTACTCTTAAATATCCCAATCTGCAATCATTGACCGGATTCCTGCACCCACTGTGTATAATAAGCCAATAATAGCTGCGATTTAATCAGATATTGTTATAAATACTAAAGGAAATTCAGTTACAAAAAACAGGTGAAATAATGATCTCGAATATGGAATACAGTTTATTGACCTCGGAATCAGTTACGGAAGGGCATCCGGACAAAGTATGCGACCAGATATCAGACGGCGTGCTGGATGAGATCGTGAGACAGGACCCTACAGCCAGGGTGGCATGTGAGGCATTTATCAGTGTTGGTTTTGTGATAGTGGGTGGCGAGATCACAACGTCGGCTCATGTTGACGTACCGTCAATAGCCCGCGGTATCCTGAAGGAGATCGGGTATACCAGTGAGATTTATGGTTTTAATTATAAGACATGCGGAGTGCTGAATGCCATTGGCAAGCAGTCACCTGATATTGCACAGGGTGTGGATGTGGGTGGTGCCGGTGACCAGGGTATGATGATTGGGTATGCCTGCAGGGAGACAGAGGAACTGATGCCCCTGCCTATCATGCAGTGCCACCGGATGTGCCAGAAGCTGGCTGAGCTGAGGAAGAACAAGACTCTTTCCTACCTTGGCCCGGACGGCAAGTCACAGGCTACAGTAGAGTATAAGATGGGTGTACCCCAGCGGGTGGACTCGGTTATCGTCAGCTCCCAGCATACTGAGGAAATACTTGACAGCACGGGTGAGCGCATCACCCAGGATGCAATTGACGAGATCATTGATAAGGTGGTCAGGTATGTCATTGACCCTGAACTGCTGGATAAGGATACTAAATATTATGTGAACCCGACTGGCAAGTTCGTGGTAGGTGGGCCCCAGAGCGATACCGGCATGACAGGGCGGAAGATCGTAGTGGATACATACGGCGGACTGGTGCCACACGGCGGTGGTGCTTTCTCTGGCAAGGATTCTACTAAGGTGGACCGCAGTGCTGCCTATGCTGCCAGGTATGTTGCCAAGAATTTGGTCGCATCCGGTGTGGCAGATCGGTGTGCATTATCTCTTGCCTATGCCATTGGTGTGCCTGAGCCTACTGCTGTTATGGTTAATACCTTCGGGACAGGTAAGATGAAGGATATCGATATTGTGGGGCTGGTGCGCAAGCATTTCGACCTGACCCCAAAGAGCATTATCGAGACTCTTGACCTGAGGCGTCCAATCTTCAGGAAGACTGCGGCCTACGGGCATTT
>JAUWRA010000136.1 GCA_030610815.1 Methanosarcinales archaeon | reverse complement strand
GTCGATGAAGTGATAGAGTTCCTTGTGACGAACAACTTAATAATAGACAGTGACGGGCTGCACCCGACAGAACTGGGCGAACTTGTGACCAGATTGTATATTGACCCAATGTCTGCCAGTACCATTATTGACGGACAGGGGCTCCTGGGCAGGGTGAACGTGACCGAACTGACACTGCTTCAGCTAATCTGCAATACCCCGGATATGCGGCCCCTGTACCTGAGAAATAACGATTATGGCTGGCTGGATGATTATGTGCAGCAGCATAACGATGAATTTGTAGCTCCTCCTCCCCCGCACAGCAGCGAGTATGAGTGGTTCATGTCTGAAGTAAAGACAGCCGTGTTACTGCTGGAATGGATATCTGAGAGCAAGGAAGATGATATTACAAGCAGGTTCAATATTGGTCCGGGTGATATAAGGGCACAGGCGGACACTGCCCAGTGGCTTATGCATTCCACTGCCCGTATATTTTCCTATCTCGGCAGCGAACATGCAGGTTTTGCACAGGAACTGGTGGAGCGCATTTCCTATGGTGCAGCTAAAGAACTGCTGCCCATTATCAAGATAAAGGGTATCGGGCGTGTGCGGGCAAGGAAGCTGTATAATGCAGGATATAAGGATATCGAAGCTATAAGGAAAGCTGAATTCAAAGCACTGGCTGATATTATCGGTCCGAAGATAGCTGCTAATACCCTCAGGCAGCTCGGGATTGATGTTGATGAAAAATCGAGTGACTTTACAGGAAATGTTAAAGCACAACAAAACCTAAAAGATTTTCAATAGCTTGCATTATTCATAGATAGGCTTTTAACATATGATAATCATCCTTGATGTCTTATAAGAATGTAAAAAATTACTTTAGACATTTACATTATACATTTACATTACATATTTACATTATACATTTACTTTAGACATTTGCATTACACGTTTTCATTATATATTTTCAGGTGAACATTTTGCACATAATTATCATCGGTGCCGATGATGTTGGATATCATCTTGCCAAAGCGATATACCAGGACCATGAAGTGGTGATTATTGAAAAGGATGAAGATGCCTTAGAGCTGGTAATGGGTCTTGATGTGCAGGTTATCCAGGGCAATGGTGCCAATGTTGAGGTCCTGAAACAAGCGGGAGTGGAAAATTCAGATCTGGTGGTGGCTGTAACTGATCATGATGAACTCAATATCGTGGCCTGTATAGCAGCAAAGCTGCTGACAAAGAGCGGAACCAAGACCATTGCAATGGTCAGCAACCCTGATTACATTAATGAACCTGTGACCATGCGTGAACAGGTGGGCATGAACATCATGATATGTCCCGAACTTTCCCTTGCCTATGAAATGTACCAGATACTCTCAATACCTTCGGCTGTTGATGTCCAGGATTTTGTGGGAGGAATGGTCAAGATGATCGAGTTCAAGGTAAATGACGGAAATGTGCTGGTGAACAAGCCCCTCAAAGAGATACAATTTCCTCAATTCAGCATGATCGCAGCCATATTCAGGGATAATGATGTCATCATTCCGGGAGGGGAGAATATAATCCGCTCAGGTGATAGGGTGGTAATGATAGGCAAGGAAGAGGCCATACAGGAGATAAGGAAATGGTTCGAGGTCAGCAACCAGAGCAAAAAAGTGCTGATAGTGGGAGGCGGCACAGTTGGGTTCTACCTGGTTGAGCTGCTTCGGAAAAATGACTTTAACATCACACTGGTCGAGAAGGACCTGAAACGGTGTGAAATGATTGCCGAGTCCCTCCCAAATATCATGGTCATAAACGGTGATGGCACTGATATGAAGATACTGGAAGAAGTAAATATTCCTGGTATGGATGCAGTGGTTTCTGTTACCAATAGTGATGAGAAGAACCTGCTATGCTCCCTGCTTGCCAGGCAGCTGGGCGCAATTAAGGTCATGGCCCGCGTGGAAAGGACCGAATACACCCAGTTGTTCGAGATGGTGGGTGTGGATGTGGCCATGAGTTCCAGGGAAGCTACCATCAACGAGGTGCTCAAGACCACGCTGCTCAAGACAGGCATCCAATCCATTGCCACACTGGAAGGTGAAAAAGCTGAAGTGCTTGAACTGACTGCCAGAGCAGGTTCAAAAATAGTAAAAAAGCCACTGAAAAGTGTCAAGTTCCCAAAAGATGCTATTGTCAGCACAATAGTACGCGAAAGTAACATAATTATACCTGACGGTAATATCCAGATACAACCACGCGATAAGGTTATTGTCTTCACCAAATTGGAAATGGTTTCAAAGGTGGAGGAACTTTTCAAGTAGGGCGGATCGCCTTTGTCATGGAATGACTTCAAGATTATTTTAAGGAATGTGGGCAGCCTCTTACTGATAGTAAGCCTGCTTGCACTGGTATCCATTGCAGTGCCCCTGGTATTCAGGGAATATGGAGCCATTTATGCTATGCTGGTCACGTCAGTTCTGGCTGGCATTGCAGGACTGGTCTTGAAATTCATAGGCAAGACCGATGGTGAGATACAGCTTACGCATGCTATGGCCATCTCATCCATTGCATGGCTGGTGATCCCCCTCTTCGGCAGCATCCCGTATATCCTGATCGAAGGCATGTCCCCCTTAAATTCGGTATTCGAATCCACTTCAGGATGGACGGGCACAGGGCTCACTATGATAACGGCCCCATCACAACTTACCCATACCATCCAGTTCTGGAGGTCGCTTACCCAGTGGATCGGCGGAGTTGGGGTGATCGTATTGATCATCAGCATCATAACCCGGCCCGGCACCAGTATGTACCACCTGTACCGTGCCGAAGGGCGGGAAGAAAAGATATTCCCCCGCATCATGACCACTGTAAGAATGATATGGTGGATATATTTCCTATTGACGATCCTTTCCATTTTAATCCTGCTCGTGGCCGGAATGCCCCTCTGGGATTCCATAAACCACGGCATGACCACCATATCCACAGGCGGCTTTTCAGTAAAAGACTCAAGTATTGCGTCTTATGATGATCCACTGATAGAACTTGCCCTGATACCGATAATGGTAATGGGTGCAATTCCATTCCTGGTACATTACAAGGTCCTGAAAGGGAATGTGGGTGCCTTCTTTAAAGATGTGCAGTCTCGTAGCCTGTTGATCCTGCTATCCCTGGGAGGGGGACTGCTTGTGGCAGAGAACTTCCTCAGTTACGGCTGGTGGTCAGAGGCTTTTCGGTATTCTATATTCCAGGCGGTATCAGGTTTGACCTGTACAGGACTGCAGACCGCCACTGTACACACCTGGGCGCCCAACGCCAAACTTATAATCATTTTATTGATGCTGATCGGAGGGGCTGCGGGTTCCACTGCAGGGGGTATCAAGATAGTTAGGGCCGCCGCCATGTTCACAGGAATAGGGTGGTGGTACAAGAAACTCTCGCTGCCCCATGAGGTAGTAGTGGTCCAGAAGTTCGGGGATAAGGTACTGTCTGATGATGAAATGGGCGCACAGCTCAATGAGGCTGCGATCATCTCGTTCTTGTGGGTGTTATTCCTGTTCATGGGTATTTTCGTGATGCTGCATATCGCACCACCGCCGTACTCTGTTGATGATGTCATATTTGAGGTGGTATCGGCACAGAGCAATGTGGGATTGTCCACAGGCATAACGTCGCCTGATATGATGTGGGTTGGTAAACTGATGCTGATATTCAATATGTGGATCGGCAGGCTTGAGATCATACCCATTATTGTGACTTTCAAGTTACTGCTGCGGCGTTTTGGATAAATAACTTATCATATAAATTACGTAAAGAATGGGTTATACAATGAGATATAAAGTGGTCCTTAACACCCTGGGAATTATCCTGAAGTACCTGGGGGTTCTAATGCTTATCCCGGCACTGGTGGGATTTTATTATTCCCTCCATGACCCGGCCCAGTTCCCATCTGTTATGATCTTCATATATTCGTTCCTGGTCACAACTTCAGTGGGGCTCATGCTGGAATATACCAATCGCAGCAGTGATGAGTTCAGGAACCGGGAGAGTTTTGGCATCGTGGCTTTTGCCTGGCTCCTGGCAGCAATATTTGGCGCTTTGCCCTTCCTGCTGAGCGGGATGCAGCCAGTCGATGCACTGTTCGAGTCCATGTCAGGCTTTACCACCACCGGTGCCACCATTATGACAGATATCGAGTCCCATTCAAAGGCCTTGCTGTTTTGGCGCTGCTTCATGCAGTGGCTGGGCGGCATGGGTATCATCATGCTGTTTTTGGCCATCCTGCCCAAACTGGCAGTGGCGGGCCGCCAGTTGTTCAAGGCAGAGGCGCCAGGGCCTACTGAAGATAAACTCAAGCCCAGGCTTAAAGAGACGGCTAAGATACTGTGGATGGTGTATGTGGTCATTTCAGCAGTTGAGTTCATTGCACTGCTGTTGGCCGGTATGGGGGTGTACGACAGCCTGACCCATACCTTCACTACCATGGCATGCGGCGGGTTCTCACCCAGGGCCGATTCCATTGCAGCTTTCAACAGTCCTCTTATCGAGGGCATCATCGTCTTTTTCATGTTCGTGGCAGGTGCTAATTTTGCACTGCATTACAGGCTGATTTATGTGGACCATAGAAGCCTGCTGAAGGACAGTGAGTTCAAGTTATACAGTTTCATTGTGGTCTCTTCCACTGCGGCGTTGACCTGGACACTCTGGAGGACCGGGATGTTTGAGGAGATTGGTACATCTTTCAGGTATGCCATATTCCAGGTGTTGTCGATACTGACAACAACGGGCTATGCCACCCATGATTTTAATACATGGCCGGACTCGTCTCGCATGGTGCTGGTCATGCTCATGTTCATTGGAGGTTGTGCAGGTTCCACTGCAGGCGGTATCAAGGTGGTGCGGCTGCTGTTGATGTTGAAGTACGCGTACCGGGAACTGTTCAGGTCGCTCCAGCCAAAGATGGTGCGGCCCATCCGTCTGGGTAAGCGGGTGGTGCCTGAGGATGTGATGAACAGTATCTTCTCGTTCATTATCCTGTATGTACTGGTGTTCATGACCAGTACGTTCATATTGAGCGAGTTGGGTATTGGGGCGGTCAGCGCTGCTTCGGCGTCAATTGTGACGCTGGGTAACATCGGACCAGGGTTTGACCTTGTGGGACCGTGGTCCAATTTCAGTACCATACCTGATATGGGGAAACTTGTCCTTATCGCAAATATGTGGATAGGCAGGCTTGAGATTTTCACGGTGCTGGTACTGCTGATCCCAGGGTTCTGGAAGGAGTGAGGGATTTGACTTATTAGGATATATTACGTAAAGAGTGGGTTATACAATGAGATTTAAAGTAGTCCTTAACACCCTGGGAATTATCCTGAAATACCTGGGGGTTCTGATGCTTATCCCGGCACTGGTGGGATATTATTATTCCAGGCAGGACCCGGCCCAGTTCCCATCTGTTATGATCTTTATATATTCGTTCCTGATCACAACGTCGGTGGGGCTTGTGCTGCAATATACCAATCGCAGCAGCGATGAGTTCAGGAACCGGGAGAGTTTTGGCATCGTGGCTTTTGCCTGGCTCCTGGCAGCAATGTTTGGCGCTTTGCCCTTCCTGATGAGCGGGATGCATCCTGTGGATGCCCTGTTCGAGTCCATGTCAGGCATTACCGCTACCGGCGCTACCATTATGACAGATATCGAGTCCCATTCAAAGGCCTTGCTGTTCTGGCGTTGTTTCATGCAGTGGCTGGGCGGCATGGGTATCATTATGCTGTTTTTGGCCGTCCTGCCCAAACTGGCAGTGGCAGGCCGGCAGTTGTTCAGGGCAGAGGCGCCCGGGCCCACTGAGGATAAACTTAAGCCCAGGCTTAAGGAGACGGCCAAGATACTGTGGATGGTGTACGTGGTCCTTTCGGCGATACAGTTCATTGCACTGCTGGCTGCAGGAATGGGAGTGTATGACGGCCTGACCCATACCTTCACTACCATAGCGTGCGGCGGATTCTCACCCAGGGCAGATTCTATTGCAGCTTTCAACAGTCCCCTTATCGAGGGGATAATCGTCTTTTTCATGTTCGTGGCAGGTGCCAATTTTGCACTGCATTACAGGCTGATATATGTGGACCATAGAAGCCTGCTAAAGGACAGCGAGTTCAAGTTATACAGTTTCATTGTGGTCTCTGCGGCTGTGGTGCTGACCTTGACTCTCTGGATGACAGGGACGTTCGAGGAGATCGGCACATCCTTCAGGTTTGCCATATTCCATGTATTGTCAATACTGACCGGAACGGGTTATGCCACATTTGATTATAACACATGGCCGGACTCGTCCCGCATGGTGCTGTTCATGCTCATGTTCATTGGAGGCTGTGCAGGTTCCACAGCAGGTGGTATCAAGGTGGTGCGGCTGCTGTTGATGTTGAAGTACGGGTACAGGGAACTGTTCAAGTCGCTCCAGCCAAAGCTGGTGCGCCCCATCCGGCTGGGTAAGCGGGTGGTGCCTGAGGATGTGATGAACAGTATCTTCTCGTTCTTTATACTGTATATACTGGTGTTCATGACCAGCACGTTCTTACTTAGCTTGATGGGAATTGAGAAGGTCAGCGCTGTTTCGGCATCCATTGCGACGCTGGGCAATATCGGGCCCGG
>JAUWRA010000187.1 GCA_030610815.1 Methanosarcinales archaeon | reverse complement strand
GTTCGCTCCGGGACGGGCATCTATCATCGATATGAAGGGGGTATCTCCCCAACTCCAGGGTATGATAGTGGCAAAGTTGTGCAGCGATCTGTTCGAGGCCAGGAAGATGGGGAAGGTCCCGCCTGGCATGCTGGTGATAGAAGAGGCGCATAACTTCTGTCCTGAAAGGGGTTTTGATAAGACTGTAAGTACTGAGATCTTGCGTACGATCGCTTCGGAAGGCCGCAAGTTCGGGCTGGGCATGATGGTTATCAGCCAGCGGCCCGCACGTATCGATAAGAATGTGCTGAGCCAGTGCAATACCCAGATCATCATGAAGGTGACGAATCCAAATGACCTGAAGGCCATTAGCAAGGGGTTGGAAGGTATCAGCAGCGAGGTGGAGGAGGAACTTAAGAGACTGCCGCCAGGTGTGGCCATGCTGGTATCGAACGATATTGAGCGCCCTGTACTGGTGGACATCAGGGTGCGCAAGAGCAAACATGGCGGGGAATCTGTGAACATATCAAGACCGGCTGCCGCCCGTCATCGAGCACCGGCAAAGCAATCCGGGACTACGCCAGAACAGGCCCAAAGGCCTGCTCAACGTAAGGATACCCCTACCCAGAAACGGGAAGGTGGCGGGTTGTTCAAAAAAGTTTTCGGGTCTGGGAAATAAAAACAAGAAAATGAAAGATTGAATAAACCGCCTGTATCTTGTACAGACGATAAAAAATTCAATCCTCATTCTCAAGGACATCTATCCGGATCATAATACTCTTTGCCTTTTCCTTGTAATTGTCCCTGATGTCGTTATACTCGTCCTCAGATATGATACCACTGACATGGTCCTCATCCAGTTTGAGAAGCACATTGAATATAGCCTGTTTGGTGGTTTTAAGTTCATCGAGACTGAGATTTTCAATATCATTCATTCCAAGAGATGGTTGCCGGGATGTTTCTTCTATGACTTCATCCTCTTCTGCTTCCAGGTCCTCTTCTATGTCTTCATCTCCTTCATCCTCATCCTCATATTCATCCTCATCTGATTCCAAATCATCTTCTATGTCTTCATCGTCCTCGAATTCTTCCTCTTCCAGGTATATCCCTTCATCCTGTTTTTTTGGCAGGACACTTCCCAGTTTTTCTTCCAGGCCTTTGATTGCCGGACTCTTACCTCTCATGACCGAATAACTGATCACTGCAATAATAACAAGCAGAATGATCAGGTACAGGGTAATATCAGACCCGGCAGGATTTGATTTACTTAACTCGAATGAAATCTCAACAAACGGGGGCAGGTCCCAGTAATAAGTCTCTAAATTTCCACTTTCCTCAATAAAATCAGCATTTATTATACTCCCCTCATTATCCAGTACAGTGGTCTTCATTCCATCAGATTTTTCCAGTTTGACGACCAGACATCGCATGCCAGTGATGGGCATATAAATATAATTAACATCTGTCGGATATTTCAATTTCTTTGTAAAGGTAACCGATCCGGTCGTTTTCCCTGTTGGTTCTGCCGGAACCATATATTCAATTTGGTATCTGGGAGGGGCGCCGGGTCCAGACAGTATGATATCATTCCATCCTACAACATTCTCACCAACCTTGAAGTCCTTAATGGTGTTTTTGCCTCCCTCCGCTGCCATCTCCTGTCTTGACACAGCAATATTGAAAGCACCATCCTGTACATAGGTATAGATAGGGCCTGAATAGTTTTCTGTCCCGAGATTCTTGTAGATTATGGTTTCGACTATTCTAAAATACGCGGGATAAGTTACCTGGTCAACCTCAATAAGATGCTGTATAATTACAACATTTGCCCCGTATGAAGATACTGCGACTTCCGGAGTCGAAGTATTATTGCTTCCATTAATCGGTATGTTCGGATAGGCTGATGCTGCCGATAATGAGAATAATAGTGCAAGAATGACAAATGCACTGATGAATAAAACTGAATTTTGCTTTAACATTGAGTTGTACTTCCCTTTTTCATTAAAATGAATATCCTTTGCAATATTATTTTATGTCACATCTATTATACACCTATTATAAAATATTAACTTGCAAAATCCAGTCCGAAAAATCCGGGATGCATGGGGATTTGCCTGTCAGGTAAGGTGGATGAGCACGACCATATAATTTATACTGTTTGAAAAAAGGTGTGGAATTGATTGCTTCTATACGGGGGAGAATAACCTTTTTATTGTGATTTCTTTCTTATTCTAATTTCCTTCTGTTTCGGTCATTTTCTTATGTAACATCCATCCTGAAGAGTCTATTTTTCCGTTTGGCAATACAACGATCGTTCCATCGTCTATTTTAACGCGCGTTTTTCTGAGCGTAACATCAATGATCTCTCCTTTATATTTCATTGTCTCGATCTGGTCACCAATATTGAAGTGTCTATCTAATAGGAGGAATATACCTGCTAATGCGTCAGCTAAGATATTCTTAACAGCTAAAGCAACAGCAGCTCCGATAAAAACAGACGCTCCTATGATAGGCATGAGTATCTTTTCTAAATTTAGTTCCGCCATGATCGACATGATGGCAATGAACCATAAAATGTATACTGCAGTCCTTCGCAAGAGGTTCTGCGTGTCTAAAGGTAAAATTGTAGTACTTAAGTATCTTCTAATGAACCTGCGAATAAAACCAATTACAATAAAAGCAACTATCAGGATCAATATAGCTTTTAAATATGCCATATATGGTTGAGCTAAATCTAACATATCTGCAATTTCCATCACTAATCACCTATTCTTTTAACTTGTCTCCGACCCGTTAATGGCAAAAGTTCTGTAACAGTCTTAGTGTTTTTTTATATAATAATGTTACGCTTATCAATAAAATTTCAAAAATTATTTAAACGTATATGGAATTATATACGCATTTCGATACCGGTAATTTTCTTGATTATTTCAATCAAATCTTTTGACAGGATTTACAAGATATACAGGATTGGATCGTATCCTGTCAATCCTGTTCATCCTGTCTGAAATTTACATTTTCCTGACACCTGGTATATTTCAGCTTGTATCGCAGATTTTCTCGTCTTATATTTTAGATAAGTTCTAAGTACGACCCGATATGATTATAATATACCAGCCAGAGGCCTACTAATATCAACAGGGCTCCTGCACCTCTTTTGATCATCACGTCATATCGCGATACTGTGCTCAGCTTCTTACCTGAAACATTGATGAAATAGGCTATTAGCAACATCGGGATCCCCAATCCCATTGAATAGATAAAAAGCAGGAACCCGCCATACATTATACCCCCTTTCA
>JAUWRA010000167.1 GCA_030610815.1 Methanosarcinales archaeon | reverse complement strand
TTCGTGTTCAATTCAGCTGACCCGGCAAGTATTATCGAGTATGGCATGCAGACAAAAAGGACACTGGAAGGTAAAAAAGAACTTGACATGGCCGAATTCTTAAGCAGTGCTGAACTGGTCAATGGCAGTTACCAGATCGATCCCAACGCCGATGCTGCCATGTCTACCGGAGACTTTTTCAATGCCACAGAGGTAATGGATGCGGCGCTACACATTGATTATAATGCCACACCGATAACTGATTTTCTCAACAATGATTCACTGCCTGGAGGTGCAGCCACGAAGCAGCAGATCAACAAGATCATCCCCCAGGTCTATAATGCCAGACTGGCCACTGGGGTTGCAAGGCAGACGGATGTACACATAGGAGATCATGCAGGATATGGTTCAAGCCATAAGATATATGCATGGGGTGAACCTGACAGCATGAGGCGGTTAAAGGTACTGCCCAGGGATACATACGTACCCGGGAACCTGTATGGTGAAGTATGGGAAGTAATATGGACACGCAAGCATGTATGGCGGGATTATTATCTTGAACCATATGGCTGTATTAAGAATGGTATTCCTAGTACATGTTACCGGCTCGAGTATAATCAGATGACGGCCATTGATACCAGGACGGACAGGGTAAATGTTACACTAAAGGCCAAGGAGAACTCGAAGACCAGTATCCAACTATACCATGCCGGTTCCACCCTGTCAACGAGTAATGATGTGGTCAAGGCTTTTACTTCCAGGGATGTGGAATATGCAGCCACATATACTGACCCGGGTCTGGAGGAGGCATATAATCGGTATAAGAGCGAGACCTTTGACCCCAACGTGAAGTCAAATGTTAAGAACAGGGGTTTAGATGGTGATAATTATGATCCCAGGACCATTGATGTGACTCCACCTGGGTGGCTGGCAAAAGAGGCACAGTATGCAGTGGATGAGATTACCGGGCAGATACGAAGTGATGTGCACCTGAGCCCGGACATTAATTATATGGAGTATCCCAATCCTGCCGATGCCATGCGGGAAACTGCCCTGGACCTGACTGCCAAGATCGAGGCGAACCAGAGCAGGTATGTGGATAAGGCAAGGTATCATGATGGTAGTAAGTATTCCAGCTGCAGTGCCAAAACCATCAGCCAGGTGCGGGAGTGGTATGTGGATGAGGTGCTGCACCAGGTGAATGAGCAGTATATGGCTGCGGCGGGGAACATTGATGGGCAGATAGATGCTAATTTCTCGGATTCGGCAGACGATGTGAGGGAAGCTAATAAGAACGGTGCCAGTCTGTTAAAGTCTGCGCTGTGTTTTCCTATTGGGCTGACAATGAAGGCAGAGCATGTGCGAGACAATGGGTCGAAGTATGATGTGGATGATATTGCCTACTGGGATGAGAATGTGACGCTGATGGTGGATATGGCACCGGACTATCTGTTTGCTGAAGACAATGATGGTGGTAAGGAATTGATAAATCTGGGTGTGAGAAATATTTGTCTGATGGGGCCAAAAGGTGTGCCTGTGCTGCCACCACCCAATTATGTGGTGCATTTCAATAGCTGGATGATCAATGTAGAGGGGAGGATTGATGAGTTTACGCTGGTGGATGCGGATAACGAGGTGCATCCGAACCCGATGTTCGGGCATGAGGCGCAGGTTTATAAACGTGAGGAATATACAGTATTTGATCCTTATGATTTCACCAAGATCGGTGAAAACCAGCCTATTGAATTTAGTTTTACAACTGGGACATTTATTTTTGTTCCACCCGGTGTAAAAGGGATTGGTGATAGTTTGGGTGGAACTACTGAATCATCATCAGAATATGGTAACATTTTAGGGAAGTGATATTTTGAAAAAGATTGTATTATTTTTAATGATTTTATATATTGTCGGGTTGAGCCAAAATGTACTAGCTGAACCTGAAGAAAATGAGTATGGAATTGTGAATGCATGGTATAATGGTGAAGAAGCAACTGTAAAGGGTGTCCAGTTAAAAATAGGAGAACCTGCTGAAATAAAAGTAGAAGTATCATCAAAAATAGATGGACATGTTATTGTTAAAATTGTCAATCCATTAAAAACAGAATCATACGAAGTAGTATCTGGTCCTAGTCTAATTGACGAGAGTATTGATAATTTATTCATTAAATCTGGATGGAATGAGACTTATATTTGGATAATAAAACCAACAGGTAAATGGACTAATGGTAATGCGCCTATAAATCTATTTGTGCAGTTTAATGAAGCTTATGATGAATATGAAATAGTAAAATTCACCATCGCTAATCCTCACATACTTGACGAGCAGTTTTCAGGTTTTAAATCTACCCCCACCCGCACCGCCTCCGACCCCTCATCCACTGACCACCCCCCATCCCAGGGCTCGCCTGGGTTCGGAGTGGCGGGTGCACTGCTGGGGATTGTGCTTGTGATGATGGCAAGTCGGAACTAAATAAAAAGTGATTCCGGGTGCGGAGGAAATGCGAAGAACATTAAGCTGGGGATTGGGGGTGCGGTGAGTGCTGCCGGTGGTGGCCATAGCTGTTGAAATATATAATCCATGTGATGTTTTAAGCCACGGGGCGTTTTTGCATTTCTCAGTGTCCTCTGTGGCTCGTGTTTAATTGATTTCTGAGACTTTTTAATTTATTCTGGATCAATGGGTCATGGCAAAAAAGATAAACCGCAGAGGACGCGGAGAATCGCAGAGGGTTGTTATTTTTCTCTGCGTCCCTCTGCGTACTCGGCGGTTTTCCAGATCGTCCAGAAAATAATAAAAAGTCTCTGAAGAGGACCCTGGAGATATTGTAAAAGGGGCAATCATAAGCATAAAATCAAGACAGGAACAAGAGCAGATGGAAACCATCTGATTAAACTCCCAGCCCCCCCTTCCTCCGCCTCACCAGACACCTCCACTCATTCCCGATCAACTCCTCCCGCCCTGCCATCTTCAACCCTTCAAGTACCAGTCCGTGATTCCTCTCATCCCTATACTGCATCAGTGCCCGCTGAATCTTCTTTTCCCTACCCTTTGCCACATGCACCACCTCCATCGTAAAGGGATTGATGCCAGTATAATACATGCAAGTGGAAACCGTCATAGGCGTAGGCGTAAAGTCCTGCACCTGCTCGGTGTACAGGTCATTGTCCCTGATATACTCGGCAAGTTCCACCATATCCTCAACCGTGCATCCTGGATGGCCGGACATAAAATAAGGTATCAGGTATTGTTCCTTTCCCAGTTCCTTGTTCACTTCTTTGAACTTGCTCCTGAATTCCTCGAACACTTCCCTTGGAGGCTTGCACATAATATTAGTCACATGCCGGGTCACATGTTCGGGTGCCACCTTGAGCTGCCCGCTGACATGGTGCTCACACAGATCATGAAAATAACCTGAATGATCGGCCAGAACCAGGTCATACCGTATCCCGGACCCTATGAACACCTTTTTTACACCCTGTACTTTGCGAAGGCGTCGCAACAATTCTACCTGCTGCTCATGGCTGGTGTCAAGGCTTTTGCACAGCGGGTGCGTGCATATCTTATCAGCACATGCCCCCTCTGTTTCCCACCTGCCGCAGGTCATGCCGTACATATTGGCAGTGGGGCCGCCCACATCCTGCACGATACCTTTGAAACCAGGCATCTGCACCAGTCGTTCAACTTCACGCACCATGGACCCGATACTCCGGCTCTGCACGATGCGGCCCTGATGGTGTGTCAATGCGCAAAATGAGCATGATGCGAAGCAACCCCTGTGGCTCACGATGGAGAACTTCACAGGTTCCAGGGCTGGTATGGGTTTTTTGTAGGACGGATGTGCCATTCTGGTAAAGGGCAGTTCATACACATGGTCAAGCTCGGCTGTGGAAAGCGGC
Source organism: Methanosarcinales archaeon (assembly GCA_030610815.1). Lineage (GTDB taxonomy): Archaea > Halobacteriota > Methanosarcinia > Methanosarcinales > Methanocomedenaceae > Methanocomedens_A. The sequence continues at coordinate 743 of JAUWRA010000167.1, read as the reverse complement.
ATGGCAGGCCTGTTCTGGATGACCACGGTCTTAGGGTGCTGTTGGGCAACAGGTTTGCCCCGTACAGGGTCCTGATTCTGGTAATGGAGGCTGAAGGCCCTGGCATATAGTCCCTTATCCTGCGAAACCTCTGTGAAGGACGGCAGTTCAACATACCTCTCATGCCCCATTGCACGCCATTTTTTCAGTTCCAGCTTAATGACCGTGCCCGGGATGTCAGTTAGGTCGGTGATTTCAGTATTGTAGGTTGGGTCGTTTGCATCCTTACCCACAGAAAGCCGGCGGGCAATCTCAACCATCTGCCGCTCCGCCATCCCGAACACCAGTATATCAGCCGGTGCATCTGCAAGGATGGACTGGCGTACCGAATCGGACCAGTGATCATAATGAGCGAACCGCCGCAGGCTGGCCTCGACTCCTCCCAGCACGATGGGGATATCAGGAAAAATGGCATGCAGCTTGTCAGTGTAAACGATGGCGGCGCGGTTGGGTCTTAAGCCCCCGGTGCCGCCTGGGGAATATACGTCATCATGGCGTTTTTTCTTATTTGGCGTGTAGTTATTGACCATGGAATCAACATTGCCAGATGTTACGCCAAAGAACAGCCGGGGTTGGCCCAGTTTCTTGAAATCCGTATCGCTCTTCCAGTCGGGCTGGGCGATGATTCCCACTTTGTAACCCGCATCCCACAGCATCCGTCCAACCAGGGCCGTACCAAATGAAGGATGGTCCACATAAGCGTC
>JAUWRA010000090.1 GCA_030610815.1 Methanosarcinales archaeon | reverse complement strand
CACATGGTACACGGTCCTTTTTCAGGACACATGCCTGATGCCTTTTCAGGCTCGATGGCATACTGCATCTGTCCGTCCCAGTCCATGACCGCCCTGTATCTTGCCAGTTCCATATCCTGCTGTCTGGCATCGTACTTGATAGAATCACCAATATGTGCGGCAATACGAAATGCCACCAACCCTTCCTTCACATCATCCACCGTAGGCAGCCTCAGGTGTTCTGAGGGTGTGATATAGCACAGGTAATCCGCACCCGCACCCGCAGCCATGGACGCACCCACTGCCCCTGCAATGTGGTCATAACCAACAGCTACATCGGTAGGCAGCGGTCCGGCCACGAACAACGGGAAATCCCCGGCATCTTTGTGGTATCTGACATATCCGGCCACCTCTGATGCACGCACATGCCCGCCCATCCCTTCCACAATTACCTGGACCCCGGCCTGGTTTGCCTGCCTGGCCAGTCTCATGTTCGTCAGCATCTCCTGGTGCTGTGGAGAATCAGGTGTATCATTGATGCAGCCGCTGCGCATGGTATTGCCCAGGGATAGTATCACATCATTCTCCTTCAGGGTTTCCAGGATATGATCAAAATTATCTATGAAAGGATTGCCGCATTCATTGGTAAGCATGTATATGCTGGTAAAAGAGCCGCCCTTCGATACCATGCCCATAATGCGGGGATGGCCTTTTAATTTCTCAATACAGTTACGCTCTATACAGTGCAGGACCACAGAGCTGACGCCTTCATCGACCTGCTGCCGGATATTATTCAGCAGGTGGTCTTCGGTCATGGAGTAGATACCCTGTTGGGCTACTGACTGGTATATGGGTACTGTGGTTATGGGCAGGGTGGTATGCCGGTAGATGGAACGCCTGATCGCGGGGATGTCCCCGCCCATTGACAGGTCGGTCAGGGTATCAGCTTTATATTTCTCTGCCACCATGGCCTTTTCAAGTTCTTCTTTTTGGTCGATACTTGCACTGGAAGTGCCGATGTTCACATTGACTTTGGTAGTGGCACCCTTGCCTATTGCCACTGAGATGGGGCCCCGGGTCATTATGACCAGACTACCCTCTGCCAGCCGACTCCGGATCACTTCAGGGTCGATACCTTCATGGGACGCTACATCTTTCATCTGTCTGGTAATAACGCCATTTTTTGCCAGTTCTACTTGTGTTTTCCCGTTTTCCATGAGTTTCCCTTATATTCGTCTTACTTAGGGCTTATTTGAAAATAATTAGATAAAACGACAGGTTATCAGCCATATTTGAATACAGAAAATCCAGACAGTCGTTTTGTTAATTCAATTTTTCATTTTAGATCGGTCTTTTCATAATATAATTAAGTTTAGACCCTTTTAAGTTTTCGGACTCTACTACTATCTTATAATTATTAGTTTCATTATAACAATCCCACACTCAATAATGACGGTGTTTAACTTGAAGGATGGTGTGGGGGCATGACTGGATGAGTGTTCAGGGATTACCTGCACTAAAGGGAACGAAAATAATTTCTTGTTTTACAAGATCTCTGATAAATAACCATTAAACAGGATTCAAAGCAACAAACCGTATTATTTAAGTATACGAAGACCTTGTACTATTAGTATAGGGATAGTTATTGCGGAATGGGAGATTTATGCTCGGATAATAAACCTTAGAGTTTTTCATTTATTACAAATTTTCAAAAAAATTATGCAAGATGTATCTCTTAATAAATAAAATTTATTTGTTATTTAAAGATGTTTTCCAATATGAGCAACTAAGATTCGCCCTCCTTCTACATCTGGTTTTCCTTCATGAAAATAAATTCTATTAAAATAACAATGTGTATCCCCTGGCAAGTCATTTTTACCTAATTTTAAGTGAGCTTCACAATAAATCGATATTGGATTTGAATTTTCATCAATAAACTCAAAAGTCAATGAAGATCTTCTCCTTGTATCTCCCTCAGCTGAAGCATCCACTTTACAAATAGAAGAAAACTCCCTTAAAGTTCTAATTCTATCTGAAGGATTATTACATTTACTGAAATTGTCATTAAGTTGAGTAAGATTATACACAATAGTTTCTGCAAACTTTTCTAAACCACCTTCTAATCTTTTCAGTGATGCCTCCACATTTAGATGGAAATGGATATTTGTGAAATATTTCTGAGATTCACAATAAAAGTTCGATTCATCTACTGGATTTTTCGATAAAAAATACCTATGAAAATTATCCCAATGTTCTTTCGTTCGAATTATAAGTTTATTATCAATTTCATCTACAGAAATTGAATGAAGACAAAGTAAACCTGTGGGAGTATCTGAATAATTTCTTACAATATTTAATATTTCTTCTTCAATCAAATCAATTTGCTTCGCATGATTGATAAGAATTTTACTTAAAACCAATTTTTCATCTCTAAATTTGCTGAAATTTGCATTACCACCATACAAAAATTCACTAATCGTGATATTTTCAAAAATCATAATTTCGAATATATCATTATTTCTGAACACTTGATCCTTTTCACTCGGAAATTGATTATTAATTTTATTTATATGTAGTATTGTTTTTTGAAGCTCTCTTAGATTGTCACAAAAAATATCTGGTGAGATTTCATCTTTATCAATAAAAGATGAATTGAATAAATATAAATCTGCTTTCACTGCTTTCTACCTTCAAATATATCTGCCAAATCTCTCTCTTCTTGGTCAAAAAATCCATATGGCCAATCAGATAATCCTGCATTTTCATCTATTGTTAAATGCTGAATTTCTGGACTTTTAGATTTTTCATTTATATTAAAAAAATTGATAGATATCAAATCATTTGGAATACACTTTTTTAAAGTGGCTATTCTTATTCCATTAATCACATGTTCACTGTGTGTTTCTATTAGGACTTGAACACCTGAAGAAGCTATCTGTGCTAAAAATTGACCAATCCTTGATTGTCCACTTGGATGTAGATGTGCCTCTGGATTTTCTACTATTAATAGACATCCTTTATCTGCCATCAATCCACTAACTATAATTGGAAGGACATATGAAATTCCAAAACCAACATTATTAGGATTTAATGGTTTTGTATCAGAGTAACTTCTTCTTAAGTGATAACCCACCATATTTATTTCATGATACAGAGCAGTAGTGATTTCGATGCCTGGAATAATGTAATTTAACCAATATTCCACTTGCTTATTTAAGTTAGGTACTGTCAATTTAACACTATTGAATCTTCTTTCTTTGTCAATTTTATGATCGCTATTATTTGCTAAAGTGCATCCTGTATATTCTCCTTGAAACCCTGTATTAGCAAATTTCTGACTGACTACACTTTGGATTACCCTTGGTCCTAATCGCTCTGCATTGAGGTAATGGAATTGATTATTATAAATCGATATAAATTGATTTTGATGAACCTTTTCTGAATTGTTGAACTTTAGTACTAACTCTGATTTTTCTTTAGACATAGAAAAATTAAATGTAATTTTATCATCAGTTTTATCATTTAGAATGAAAATGATTTCTTCTGAAATTGCCGCTGAAGAAAGCACTTGTGAGCTATCACCCAAATTTAAGAGATATTCACCATTTAATTGAATCTCAAAGTCAAAAGACTTTTCAGCTGTTTTTAATTTATCAATGGTCTGCCTCATAAGCAAAAGTGCTTGTATTATTGTTGATTTTCCCACTGCATTTGATCCAGCTAATACTGTTAATCCATTAAAATTAATTGAATTATCTAAAAAACATTTGAAATTCTTAATAGTTACATTTTTTATCATAGTCAAACCTTCAAATGGTTAGTAATTATTTTTTGAACAGTTGAAAAAGTCAGTCCTATTCTTTTTTGATCATTTGTACCGATAGTAATTGCATTATAAAAATCTTGATTGTTGTCTAGTTCAAGAGCGAATGGTTCTAGAAGACACATCTTCTCATTTTTATTCTTAACTTCATTATAGTCGTAATTTGATAATAAAACTGATAATGAAGTAAATAATGACTTGTTGATTAATTGTTTTCTTGCATTAGGTTTAATGTGTTCACATTTACATTTTCTAAAGGCGTATTCGCCAAACAAATATTCAGCAATTTTCATAGAATTTAAAAAAGCATTTCGAATCATATTTAATTTTTCTTCATCTTTTTCATCGTTCAACAATTCTAAAGCATCATCAAGAAATTGTTTCATTCCCCCTTTATATTTTAGTTTTTCGTCACCTAATATTTTAATTTTGTAAAATCCTAAAAATCTCATTACTAGTTCGTCATCAGCCATCCTAATCGAACTTACACTTCCAAAAGTAGCTTCTGTAAATTCCTTCGAACTTGATAATTCTTTTATCATATTCCTTACTCGAGGATTAGCCAGACAATTACGTATTTCCTGATTATTTAGAGGTTTGCCACCAGTATTGATTCTTTTAAAAATATCAAACTTGACTTTGCGTGGTGTTTGAGGATCTATAATATTAAAAATAAGTTGAGTTTGATTGATCCTTCTAATATATTTTGGATCGAGGTTTTTTGTATCTTTTTTATCAAAATAACAACCCTTACAATCTTGCAAATATTCTAAATTTTTCAATTTAAACTCATTTTCTAAAAAATCTTTTATCACTGTAAGCCTTTGAACACCGTCAACAATTTGCAATTTTCCAGAATTATCTTGTGATAAATAAAAAACTGGCAAGGGAATTCTTAGTAAAATCGACTCAATTAATCTGGATTTACGAGTAATATCAGTCCATACAAAATTTCTTTGGAAATCAGGGGATAAATCCAAATCATTGTGCTCACTATTCATCATTTCTAAAACATATCTTATAGACATCGATTTTGTATCAACTCTTATCAATTCTGGATCATAAGGTTTAAGTTCTGAAATGACATCGGAATCATCATCTGTATCTTCAATCCCTGCGTTTTTATTTTCTAGTTTTCGTTCTGATAATTCAGCAATTTTCATCTCAAATTCATCATTTATAGCATCATGTGGACTTAGAATATTATTGCCTTTTTCTATTGACTTGATTTTATTTTCTTCGTCAGTTAAAATTGATATACTATAATCATCGCCACTATAACCTTCAGCAAACCCACTCCACAAAATTCCATCTAAAGTTTCTTTTGGGGATAATATCGCTTCTAATAGATTGTCAGAATTTATTACCTGAACATTTATTTTCATAATTAATCTAACTCTATATGAAATTATTATAGTTATATTTCAGCTTGAAAGTCTATTTTAAAGTTATTAAATGTTTTTATTGCTATCTTATCTTCAAAAGCTACTTTGGTCTGACATAATGGCTTATAGAATTTTTATTTAAAATTCATTTTATTAATATATATAAAGTTATATATAAATGGGCAGTTGCCATATTGAATAAAAAAATTGAGGTGTATAAATAAATCCAAGCATCAACCAGATGCCCCCGACAGAGCTTTAGCGGCGTCAGGGGTCGTTGGGTTGTGGTGTAATATATCATTAATTATATATTTTTATAGCCATATCGTAGCACCCTCCCCCAAACCCGCGTTCAGCGCAAGAGCAAACATACCCGGTTCTTAGCACAAAGGCCGGGCAGCCTGGGAATTTAGTGACTCGATAAGCATAATAACTATATTAAATATATATTAGATATCATTATGTGACAGACCAATTGGAGAACTTCAAATGAGATTTAATATCATCTGTGAAACTGATGAAGATGGTAAGTATGTGGTTGAATGTACCGACCTTCCGGGATGCTTGTCAGAAGGAGATACACTGGATGAGGCTATGGATAATATTAATGAGGCCATAGTAGGTTGCCTTACATCGAGGCTTAAGTGTGCAAAGGATAAGTTCCTTAAAAAAAGTCCTTCAATGTTCCACGACCGGATCAATATTTCATTAGACACTACAACGGCTGCTGAATATGCCTAAATTACCAAAAGCCAGCGGGGACAAGCATGTGTCAGCTTTTAAGGCAGCCGGCTGGCAAGTGAACCATATTGAAGGGAGTCATCATATCCTCATAAAAAATGATAGTGAGATCCATCTGTCTATACCTGTCCATAAAAATAAAATACTTGGTGTCGGTCTATTGAAGAAGTTGATAAATAAGGCGGGACTGACCAATGAAGAATATCTGGAATATTTTTATGGAAAATGAGAATTTGGAGATGCACCGCGCGGGCCATGCCTGATGTTTTGTCATGCAGGCAGCGTGTGTCATCTCTGCGCCTCTCTGCGGTAAATCTTTTTTACCACGATTTATTTATACAGAATAAATTAAAAAGTCACTGGAAGGATAGCGAAAGGTTTTTCACCTTCCATTATATTTTTCTTGAGGTTCAGGGAAGGCAACTAAAATAACAAAACACGGCTCGAACATAAACCGTGAAAAGAGGTGCTACATGTCAATTTTAAATAAAATAGCCTACTTCCGGGATCAACGGGATGAAGTACCAAATCAGGAACTTGCAAGTGAATTAGTTAAAACGAAGGAAATAGGGGGTATTCGGGAAATTGCTGAAAACCTCTGGAATGAGAACCGGAATATACAGAGTGATTGTTTAAAAGTCCTGTATGAGATCGGGTATCTCGATCCGGAATTGATAGCGGATTATGCAGGTGATTTTTTAAATCTATTGAAAAGCCCGAACAATCGAATGGTTTGGGGAAGCATGATAGCATTGTCTACTATTGCCGCGATAAAAGCTGAAGTGATATTTAATCAACATGAAGAAATATTAAAGGCGATAGAAAAAGGTTCTGTCATCACAAGAGATAACGGAATAAAGACTCTTGCAATAACCGCCTCAAGAAATGATGAGTATAGAAAGAAGATAATCCCGTATTTGTTAAAACACATGGAATCATGTCGACCAAAGGATGTACCACAACACGCTGAAAAAATAGTGGTAGCGGTCGATTCGACCAATAAAAACAGGTTTATTGAAATGCTGGAAAAAAGAATGGTCAATATGACAAAATCACAGGCGTCGAGGGTGAAAAAAGTTATTAAAGAGGCAGAAAAACGCTAAGCAGCGACAACTGTATTCATTTAATGGTTTCTTAATTCAAGTCCTCGTTATCCATCTGTTTAACTGTAATGCCGCCATCTATTGTCGCGGCACCGTTCCCCATCACATCGCTCCCGCTTCTGGGCTGCATGGCCTTGGTGATTGCTATTGCCACAGCCGCACCGGCGGCAGGCCTAAGCATCTGTGCAGATGGGGCTGTGTGAGTGGATATGGCTGGTGGAAGAAGGGGTGGGGGCTGGACAGCATTTCAATATGAACCGCAGATGCACGCAGATTGGAGGTTGCCGTTCACGGTTTCACCGCAAAGTTCGCAAAGAGCGCAAAGCGTTTGCTGCATTGACTTTGCGTCCTTCGCGTCCTTTGCGGTGCAATATTTCATTATTTTAAAAAACAGAATTTCAATCCAACCCGCACATTTCAAGCAGCCGCCTGGTATTCCCATGTCCGCCGATCGGCATGATATGTATTCCCTGGCAGTTGGTCCTGATACCAGCTATGGTCTCAGCCGCGATTTCCAGTCCTTCTAATGCGGGATCTGCCGCCGCTTCCATTCTGCTGATCGCTTCATCAGGTATGTTTACACCCGGTATCTTCTCGTTCATGAACCTGGCATTTTGTGCGGAACGTAAAGGTATGATACCGGCAATGAGTGGTATTCCTGTATGTCTGGCAGCGTCTGCGAACTCATTGAACACCGCCGCATCGAATACTGCCTGTGTCTGGATGAACCTGGCTTTGGCCAGTGCCTTCTTGTTAAGCTTGAGCAATTGCGGCCCAAGCGGACTGGCACCCGGATTTGCCACTGCACCGGCATACAGGGATGTAGGGCCGTCAAGGGGCTTGTCCTGGAAATCTGACCCATTGTTCATTTTTTCAATAAGCTGTAACAACTGCACAGAATCCAGGTCGAACACCGGTTTTGTTGAAGGCTGGTCACCCATGGTCGGGTAGTCACCTGACATGGCCAGTATATTGTGTATCCCAAGCGCATGGGCCGCCAGCAGGTCAGACTGGAGTCCCAGCCTGTTACGGTCCCGGCACGTCATGTGCATAATGGTCTCAAAACCCATCTCCCCAAGTGTGTGGCAGAGCACTATTGGTGACATACGCATCATTGATCGCTGGTTATCTGTGACATTCACGGCATCCACCGATCCGTGCAGTAGTCTTGCCCCGGCCAGGGCACCTGAAATGTCAGTACCTTTAGGCGGACTTACCTCGGCAGTAACTACGAATTTCCCTGATCCCAGCACATCAGCAAATCCCATCTTACAGCCTCCTGTCATGGTTCACGGGCGGTCTTATGCCATCCAGTAACTCCAGCATACCCCTGTTTTCCAGTATCTCGTATATCTTTACCCAGATACATTCACGCTCCCCTACCTCGCAGTCTCCATCAATAGAGCCGCCGCAGGGTCCGTTCACCTGGGATTTCGGGCAGCCTGATTTTGGACACGATCCGGCATAGAGCCCTACATCACAGTCCCCGCACATGACGCAAAGATCCTCTAAGGTCTCATCCTTTAGTGTACTTCCAAGGGATGTAGTATCCAGGCCGGGCAGTACGGGTTTGCCAGAGATACGTCCCAGCAGTGATACACCTGCACCGCAGCTCATTACCAGCAGTATGTCGGCCTTATCCAATGCCGGATCTTCCTCGACCAGGCAGTCCCAGGACTCGGTGCTGCAAGCATGTTTGACCATCTTTCCATCCAGTACATCCAGGCCGCAGTGCTGCAATTGTGCCGTCATCATGCTGACCTGGGGTTCGCCCCCGGTCTGTATCTTGCGGGCGCATATACCGCAGCCAACCACGCAGATACTTAGATCAGGGAACATTTCCACCATACTGAGTATTTCTTCAATGGGTTTAGGTCGTGTGATTATCATATTATTTCCCCCATTATCCGTACCTATATATTGTGTCATTGAACCGCTGCAAGGCGGTTTGGACCAGTCCGGCTATCACAGGCAGGTCCCTGGCCTGGCATTCCAATTTTGCAGCTAAGCGGTTCAACTGAAGTTCAGTCCCCATCAAAATAAGGTCAACGCTATCTGTTTCATGTGATACGGCATCCCTTGGCAGGGCGGCATCGCACCCCCGGGAGAGGGCTTCCTGCTTGATTATCAAGGCTTCCGTAGTAGTGACATTGTTAATTTTAAGTACCCTGTACACGGTCTTATCCTTCATCACCCTGCCGCCTGTACCTGTGGCACCTATCCTGTTAAAATATCCGGGTGCATCCTTTGCACTGGTAATATCCAGTGCTTCAACAGAGTAATTATCCATTGCTTTAGCAGAGTGATCATCCAGTGCTTCAATATAGTCTGGTTTTCCGGCTGTGATATTGCGTCCCCTTATAGCCTCTGCCACCCGGATGGCATCACCAGTATCTGCCACATCATGGGTCCTGATAATATGTGCACCCTTATATACAGCAATAGCAGTAGCTGCAATAGAACCTATTAGTCTGTCAGCAGGCGGCTTATCCAGCACCTCGCCTATAAACGACTTTCTTGAAATGGCTGACAGCACTGGTTTGCCAAATACCTTCAGGCGTTCCATCTGGTCAATTGTCTCGAAATCATACATCGGTACTTTTTCCGGCACCCATTTCCCTAAAGCCGGGTCGATGATGATCTGCTCAGGTGCTATACCCGCATTTTCAGCTTTTTTGATAATCCTAACCAGTGAGTGCATAACAGCATCCATACCGATCACGTCACCGGGCACTCTCTCTGAAGCCATGACCACAACAGGACAACCGTATTCATGGACAACCTCTGCCATACCAGGATCAGCACTCAGGCCGCTCACATCATTAATAATACGTGCCCCCATCTCAAGTGCATCGCGGGCCAGGTCGGCGCACTGGGTATCCACTGAAATGGGCACATCCACGTTACCAGTGAGCTGTTCCAGTGCCGGAATAAGCCGCTTGCGTTCTTCTTCTTTTGTGATCTTATCAGCCAGTGGCCAGGTGGAGCGCGCACCCACATCAATGAAGTCGGCACCTTCTGCCACCATCTGCTCTGCTGCCGGAACTACATTTTCCGGTTCGGTCACTGACCCTTTGTAAAATGATTCACGACTCAGGTTTATTGCGCCCATGATGCGCACCGGATGTGCATCTCCCACTGTAATACCTGCAATAGTCGTGTCAACTACCATACAACTACCTTGATCATTATCCTATTATCCAGTTAT
>JAUWRA010000138.1 GCA_030610815.1 Methanosarcinales archaeon | reverse complement strand
AAGGGGTAGCCGGTTAGGCAATCTGTGATATAACTTCTTGTCGACAGGCAAAGACCGCAAAGGATTCTACTGCCATGGCTTTAGGTCCTTAGCGTTCTTTGCGGTGCAGTATTTCATAAATAATATATTTTAACTGCTGCCGGCAGCTAACCGATATAACGTCCACTTCGCACCCCCGGACCGCCGGATACCCATGCATCCATATGGCACCACAAAAACGCCTGCCAGCCAGCCCCGCACACACACCCAACAACTGCCTACCCGTGATAATACTCACCCTGCGCCCGTTTTTGTATTGTCGTACTGCTGGGTTCCCCCAGGGTACAATGAGTATTAGGTCATTTTCATAAATCGCATCGGTCACTTTTTGCTAATAGTGACCGATAGACTTTTAATTCAATGGTGTATAATACAAACTGTGGAAAAAGAAAAAATAATCGAAATACTGGACGAATGGAATTTCTGGTCAAAGACTCCGGATTGTGGAATTATGCGGGACGGATATCTAAGCCAATTTGAACAAATGAAGGCGACAAAACAAGTTGTATTCATAACCGGAGTCAGGCGATCTGGTAAATCCACCTTGATGAAACAACACATAAAGGAACTGATAGATAAAGGCGACGACAAAAGGAATTTCCTTTACATTAATTTTGAAGAACCAAAATTCATTGACGAATTGTCAGTTGAGTTTTTAATTGACGCATTTGATGCATACCTGGAGATAGTCCAGCCGACTTCAACTCCCTATCTGTTCCTCGATGAGATACAGCATGTCAAAGGATGGGAGCGGTTTGTACGCTCACTGCACGAAAAAGGGAGTGCAAACATCTTTGTTTCAGGTTCATCTGCCAGGTTACTGAGTAAGGAACTTGGTACCGCACTTACTGGCAGGCATGTTGATATCCACGTATATCCGCTGACCTTCAGGGAGTTTCTGGAGTTCAATAACTTGAAGCTGAAGACAAGGCTGGATATTGTATCAAATAAATTGAAGATCAGGCAGATGATGCGTGATTATCTTTCGTCTGGTGGTTTCCCGCTTGTTGTGCTATTTGAGGGGAAAAACGAGATATTGCGTAATTATTTCAATGACATAATTTTACGGGACATCGCTGAAAGGTACAGGGTCATAAAAGTGGATAAACTGCGAAGTCTTGCAAAATATTATTTGACCAACATCGGAGCACCTTCATCTTTCAGGAAAATAGCGAATTTTATTGGTATAAGCCTGGACAGTGTGGAGAGGTATTCCTATTATTTCAGTGATGCTTACCTTATATTTTTCGTGAAAAAGTTTTCATATTCATTAAAGGAGCAGGAAATAAACCCACGTAAGGTTTATGCAATCGACCCCGGACTGCGTAATATTGTAAGCTTCAAGTTCAGCGAAGATATGGGTAAACTTTATGAAAATGTAGTATTCCTGGAACTATACAGAAGGGGTGAAGAGGTCTATTACCACAAAGGTAAGTATGAGTGTGACTTTGTGGTTAAGAGGGGGGAAACTATTGCACAGGCTTTCCAGGTCTGTTATTCCTTGACAGAACACAACAGGGTGCGCGAAATCGCGGGTATGCTTGAAGCTATGCATGAATTCAAGTTGAGTGAAGGTACTATTATTACCGACGAGATGGAAACTGTTGAAATGCATGGTGAAAAGAGTATCAGGTATGTGCCTTTATGGAAATGGCTGCTGGGTTAGTTGTCCAAAATAGGCAGAAAAACTCATCACTCGAATAGTACTCACTCTACGCCCGCTTCTGCACAGGCGATCTGTAGGGCTGCCAATCGTAACAAACCACGGGGTTAACCTATAAGCCGCCACCCCGGGTGGAGTGAAGGCGAGAGGGGAGCGGTGGGAGAGCCATAGAGGGGACGGGGGCTGGATTTCATTAGTATCTCACCGCAAAGTGCGCAAAGACCGCAAAGGATTCTACTGCCATGGCTTTGCCTCCTTTTCGCTCTTCGCGGTGCAGTATTTTATATATAATATATTTTAACAGTTGCTGGCAGCAACCAACACAACATCCATTTCGCAATCCTGGACTGCCGGATACCCATGCATCCATGGGGCACCACAAAAGCGCCTCCAGTCCCCACACCACAAGAGCAGATGAAGCATACCGGGAGGAGGCACCCCGGCAGAGTGAAGGCAGAAGGGGGCGGAAGGAGAGCCGTTTGAGAGATACCTATAATTAGAAAGATGAAAATGTAAAATAACTTAGATATTTAACAGATAAAAATTTGAAAAATAAAGGAGTGTATATATTATGGTTGTGCTGAAAGTTATTCAATCGAGACGAAGTATACGGTCGTATGATTCCCGTAATGTGGAAGAAGATAAATTGTTGAGAGTACTTGAATCTGGTAGACTTTCTCCCTCAGCTGGGAACCGCCAGGAGCGTAGATTTATAGTAGTAAAAGATACAAAAACACGAAAATTGCTTTCTGAAGCGGCAAATAACCAGAGATTTGTTGCCGAGGCACCTGTAGTAATTGCAGCCTGTTCAGTTGAAAAAGAATATACAATGAAATGCGGTCAACTGGCTTATCCCATTGATACTGCAATTGCTGTGGATCATATGACTCTTCAAGCTGTTAAGGAAGGACTTGGAACTTGCTGGATCGGTGCATTCGATGAAGAAAATGTCAAAGAATTATTAAATATACCGCATGATATACGTGTAGTTGCTCTTCTAGCTCTTGGGTATCCATCAGCTATTCCTCAGCCTGCACCGCGAAAAAGCCTCGATGAGATCGTGATGTGGGAGAAATGGAGTGTTTAAAGCTTATCTGGTAATTGGTCCGTGCACTGACTTCAAAATTATGCCGCTCCCCCATCAAACATGAATACCTGCTCTGAAAAGCCCACCCACGGACCCGCATGCAGCAGCACCTGTCAGCCCCTACACCGCAAGGGCGGGTTGAGTAGAGCGGGACGGGCACCCAGGCAGCCGTTCAAGTGCATGAGGGTAAAGCAGGGAAGTGAAGAGGTGTATGAAATCTGGAATCATTATGATAAAACTTAAAGTAGGAGAAACGTAAGGCAGAAACATTCGATAACAATTCCAGCACATAGTCCCATTAAGGTGGGAACGCTGAATAATATTTTAAAGGATATTGCAGCATATTTAAAAATAACAAAAGAAGACCTTGTTGAAAATTTATTCTACAATAAATAACTGCTATTTACTGGCCGGTGCTGTATTTATGCATTTTCTGCTATCCTGACCCGGCCTGCAGGAGTCCACAAGATTAGCTGCCACCTTGCTGCCCTATCGGGTAGTGTTGGTAGGGGAAGCTAAACATGGCCACACCTTCAGACTGCCAGATTAATCGAAAAGCACCTGCCAGCCCCACACCACAAAGGCGGATGAGAAAGCAGAAGAAAGGGTGGATGGCTCCTGACTGAAAAAAAGCTAGTAGAATTAAATTATCAAATGATGCAGATATTAAACAAAAGGAAAAATGGGATCAATATTTTGATTGGTAAATCATTACAGCAGAAAAATTTCAAACCTTTTTGGACAACATGGTAAATAAATTTCTGTATTTTCTTCGAAAGTCAAGTTCGAGTAAGACTATCGAATCATAGAATAAAGTGTTTGCTCATGGGTTTATATACAATAAAAAGGATGCACCATCATGCTTTTTGAGCCAATCGAGATAGCAGGATTGCATATCCCAAACAGGTTCGTGCGCTCGGCCACCCACGAATGGCTGGCAGGGGAAGACGGCACACCTACACCAGCCATAGGTGATATGTACGAGGAACTGGCAAAGTACGATGTCGGCCTGATCATTTCAGGCTATTCTTACGTGAACCCGGCAGGCAAGAGCAGCCAGCGCCAGCAGGGTATCTACGACGACAGGTTCACCGGACCGTACAGGAAGATAACTGGGCGGGTGCATAAATACGGCAGCAAGATCGCACTCCAGATCGTCCTCGGCGGCAGGCAGGCGCTGGTCACACCTGAATACCCACACACACTGGCACCATCGGCAGTTAAGGATTCATCCTCGGGCATAACACCGCAGGCCATGACCAAAGAGCAGATACAGCAGACCATCGAGGATTTCGCCCAGGCTGTGCGCCGTGCACATGCGGCAGGTTTTGATGCGGTGCAGCTTCACGTTGCCCACGGTTTTTTGCTCAGCAGTTTCATCTCACCCTACACCAACCAGCGCACTGATAAATGGGGCGGGTCAGTGGATAACCGCACGCGCATCATTGCAGAGATCATCAGGCGCGCCCGGGAGCTGGTGGTCGGGGACTTCCCTATCATGGCGAAGATGAACGCCACCGACGGCTTTGGAGATCAGGGACTGGATGCGCCCGAGTGCGTGGATGTGGCGGTAGCACTGGAATCGGCTGGTGTATGTGCGATAGAGGTCAGCGGCGGTATATTCGAGGCAGGGGAAGTGATGTCCAGACCGGGTATCAATTCGCCAGAGGGGGAGGCGTATTTTAAGGAGTATGCCAGAATGATAAAGCAGGGTGTGGGTATCCCGGTGATGCTGGTCGGGGGTTTGAGGTCAAGGGGTGTGATGGAAGATATGCTTGCCAGCGGCTACGCTGATATGGTGTCCCTTTGCAGGCCGCTTATCAGGGAGCCGGACCTGGTGGTTAAGTTCAGGGAGGGGGCAGAGGAGGCGGAGTGTACTTCGTGTAACAGATGTTTTGATAAGAGCGGGGTCAGGTGTAATTCCAGGTAGGTGCGAACCTGAATAATTAAGAAGGTAATCTATATGCTGGAAGAGTATAGTGGTCTTGCCTGACCGCCTGATCCCGGTCAGGCATATAATTCTTTCCAAGCGTCATATTTTCCTGACCTCATCAAGATAACCGGGTATTGGAATTACTTTATCAGCAGGGTTAATGCTGCCTGTCTGCCACCAGTAGTTTCTTTTTTTGAGGTAGGTTATTATAAATTCTTTATCCACATGCAAATATAGTACGCAATATATGTGTGAATGTTGCGGTGTGTATTTGCATTAAGTGATGTGAGAGAGAATTAATTGGATATTGCACCAGTTATTAGGATATGGTGATACTGTTCCATAATCCAGTTATGTGCCATAAGTCTTCATGATCCTCGATGATCAGCCATGATTATGAAGATATTATTTCCCGAAAAAATCCAGCATTATGTAATTCAATTACTTCGACATCAGTCGTACGACAAACGGGTTTCTTCATCCGCAAGTGTCGGTTGAATGATCTCCCTCCATCGAGGAGAGTCCCATGTCCCGAGTTTCGTATGCATCTCATAGTAGTTCTGGGGGATAGGATGCGTCCCGATCACAACGTCAAGCCCATACTTTGCCTGGATAAAGTCACGAAAATTGGTTATACGGGGGCATGGAGGATATCCGACGACCAGTCCTGTAGCGAGGTGTATCACCTCTGCCCCGTTCTTCTTCATCTCCTCTGGAGCGTATTCGATATTTCCACCAGGACAGCCACCACACGCAGTATATCCGACCAGTTTCACTTCTTTATCGTCATAAATGCTGAATGCACCTTCCCGGTTATGGAGCGCCCTCAGACATTTACCTCCGGCACACACATGGTAGCGGTCGCATATAATTATCCCAATCCGGATTTCATCGCTCATTTTACGTTCTCCGTACCTTTTAATTTTTGATACGGATTCATATGGATTGTGGTTAATAAATGCTTTTTGGACATGATCTTTCACCCCGGACCCTCTTACCTCCTAAACCCAAAAATTCAGCTTCAAGAGATTCTTTCCCAAATTATTTTGAAAAAGGGGATGCCCCTGTAAGGAGGGTGCACTCCAAAGTGTCCCTACACTGTTAGTCCTTGGCGAAAAGGATAATTTAGTAGGCAATCCAGAAAAAGCCAGGCAACTTGCCAATAACATCCCCTTCATCCAAATCAACGTGCTCAATACCGGTCACGCAATAGGTGTTGAACAGCCTGGCCAAGTCAATGTTCTTATTTACGAATTCTTCGAGGAGCTTTAGATGAAATAATTAAATATGAACCGGAATATTTCTATTATACCATGTTTCAAGTGACAATTACACCAGCAGCAGGAAAAAGGCTTATTGCCAAGGCAATTACTCAACACGCAGATGTGAAGAAAGCTCTTTCTTCGGGTACAGTTGTGATTATTGCCGGTACAACAAACGGCTATGTTGCTGAAGAAATATTGAACCTTACTGATCAAAATGATGGCTTTATGCGAAGACGCTTTTTCCGAGGAATTACATTACCTCCCAATATTCCAACAACTGATGGCGGAAGACTTTCAGATGAATCTGAGTTTCCAGGTGATGTAGTTCTCGTTAATGGAAAGTGGCAGAGGGGTAAGACCGTCTTTGATGTTATCGACGATTTGAAAGAAGGAGATGTTATTTTAAAAGGCGCTAATTCTGTTGACCTGAAGGAAAAGAAAGCCGCCATTCTTATTGGTCACCCAAAAGGTGGTACTATCGCTATATCGATGCAGGCTGTTATTGGAAGGCGTGTACGCCTTATTGTTCCTGTTGGTCTTGAAAAGCGCGTCACTGGAAATCTTGATGAATTAGCAAAAAGGTTGAATGCGCCCGGTTCTACCGGGCCAAGACTGTATCCGGT
>JAUWRA010000047.1 GCA_030610815.1 Methanosarcinales archaeon | reverse complement strand
GTCCAATCCTTTAAGCGGTGTTGCCAATCTGTTCGATGTTGCCATGGTGTTTGCGGTCGCACTGCTGATCGCGCTCGTGATGTCCTATCATCTGCCCGAGATGCTTGACCCGGATGCAAGTTTTACTGTGGTCAAGAATCCAGGGGAGCCAGGGATGACTATAATCATAAAGAACGGAACGACCATCGAGGTCATGAATATGACAGATAAGATTGCAGGCGGTTCGGGTGAGGAACTGGGCACGGCATACAAGCTTGCGAACGGAAAGGTGGTCTATGTCCCCGCGGATGGTACTGAGTGATATTTTTTTGAATTTATTGGACAAGTTAACTTGAGTTAAAACAAGTGGAATGAAGGTACGATATGATGGATGGAAGGTTCGAAATAAAGATACCTGGTGTATCGATGATGGTGATGCTTGCAATGCTTGCACTTGTCATGACAACTGCTACAGCAGCTACAGCAGCGGCTGCACCAGGGAATGAGATCGTTTTTGTTCTCGGTACAGATGTAAACAAAGATGCGCTGCAAAACGCTGCATCGAATGATACCATCGCATCCGGGCTGAACATAACGATCTATAGCATGAACGATACCGTAGCGCAGGATTTCAATTTCCCGGATTACCAGGTCATCTTCATCGAATCACAGGATAAGAGCATGGTTATGCAGTGGGGTGCAAATATAATAGCTGCCAGGGAAAGCGGGAGTGAGGTCATAGGGTACAATCTTTACCCTGCCACCGATCTGTCCAACGCCACCCTGCCCAACATCACCTTATCCAACATCGACCTGAGATCATCCGAGTACACCGACATCGAAAGATACTGGGTGCAGGGCGGCGACACCAATATGGAGAACATGCTCAAATTCATGGGGCAGAAGTTCTGCGATGCATGGGCAAATGAAACCATTCCGGAACCCGAACTGCTGCGCTCAAAGATCAATATTACTTACATTCTGAATTATGAAACCGATAACTATTATCTTATCAAAGTTTTAGGCGAGAGAAGTGTGATCACGGACAGATTCACCGTTACTGTGATGGATGGGGCAGAGGCTGCTGCTGCAAACCTTACTGCCCTCTCCGATGTGGATGTTATCATGCTGGGCATGATCGGTGCAAACCAATTTCCCGAGTTCAAAGACGCACTTCTTGCTGCAAAGGATAATGGCACACAGATCGGGCTCATTGGCAATTCCGTAGATACCTACGGAGTTAGTAACCTCGATATGGAAAATAGTATATTGACGGATTATCATAAGAATGGTGGTTACACGAACATGGAGAACTGGATCCGTTGTATCGGGGCAACCCTTGAAGATGCCTACATAGAGTATTCTCCAGCAGTACCTCCATCAATACCAGACCATGGTATCTATCATCCTGATGCTTTCCCGATGATCTTCGAGAACAGTACAGAATATCTTGTATGGTATGCAGATCACGGCTACAATGCATCTGCGCCAACAATCGGCATTATTACCAACAAACTTGCTAAGGATAAAATATACTATACTACTGACAATGCGATAATCAGGGACCTTGAATCAAAAGGCTGTAATGTCATCTACACCACCAGTAAAGTATGCTCACAGGATGTGGATTACTTCACCAGGGACAAAAACGTGCTTGTCGATTCCATCATTTCCCTGAATGCATTCTACCTGAACTATGGTGATCAGGAGCAAGGTGTGGAATATCTCAAGAATTACAACGTACCTGTACTGAAAGGAGTACTTGATCATTATAACACCCCAGATGAGTACAATGCCAGCCAGCGCGGACTGGACCTGATGTCCATTCCTTTCCAGGTCACACAGCCTGAGATAGATGGATGTATCGATTATATATGGATAGCAGGTCAGGTCAAGGATCCGGCTACTGAACAGTCTTACTATGAACCGTTGATGCCACGGTGGACTGGCTGTGTGACCGTGCGATCTCATGGGCAAATCTTGGAATAGCCAATAATGCTGACAAGAAGGTTAGTATCATATACTATAACCATGAAGGCGGCAAGAACAACATCGGTGCAAGTTACCTTGATATTTCTTACAGTTTCACATTGCTGCTTGAGCAGATGCGTTTTGAAGGCTACGATATCGGAAATGGCGCAATTCCAAATGGCAGTGAGTTCATCAATCGTTTTATTGAAAGCAGGAACGTTGGCTCATGGGCGCCAGGTGAACTTGAGAAGGTTGTGAACTCGGGCAATGTCACACTTGTATCACTGGATGACTACCTCACATGGTACAATACTCTGCCGGAGTCTGTTCGGGATGAGGTCGAAGCGAAATGGGGCGAAGCACCAGGCAACATCATGGTATATAAAGGAGATTTCGTGATCCCCACAGTACAACTTGGGAATATCAACTTCATACCGCAGCCGACCAGAGGTGACCTCTCTGATGAATCACTTATCTATCATGACAAGTCACTACCTCCGACACACCAGTACCTTGCAACGTATTTCTGGATCAACAATGTATATGATGCCGATGCCATGATCCACTTTGGAACACATGGCACACAGGAATGGCTGCCCGGGAAAGAGGTTGGCCTGTGGAGATATGATTATCCATCGATCATGGTGGACGATACACCTGTCGTATATCCTTATATCATGGATAATGTGGGCGAAGGTACCCAGGCCAAACGTCGTGGTAATGCGGTGATCATAGACCACCTTACCCCACCGATACTGGAGGCAGGCATCTATGGTGACCTGGCCACCATGCATGAAAAGATACATAATTACGAGGCGGCTGCAGGTGGTAATGATATTGCAATGATGGCACTGTATCGCAACAGTACCATCGAACTTTACGAAAATCTCACGATGGAGCATGATCTTAACGTGACTTCGGATGAACTCAGGACAATGACGGACGATGAGTTTGAAAATTTCGTTGGAAATACTGTCCACGATTATCTGCATAAACTACAATCCACACTGATGCCTTTCGGACTTCATACCTTTGGTGTTGCACCAGAAAATGAAAAGCTCGTTTGCATGGTCAGATCAATGCTTCGCAGTGATCTCATTGAGCACATAGTGAATGTGATCCCCAAAGATACAGGAGATGAGGAGGATTGGGAGGATGCCGCCAATGCTTACGCAATTGAGCTTTTGAATGCCACGTTGCTTAACAGAACCACGGTTTCAACTGCTCAGCTTGAAGTACTGAACCTCACGGATCCAAAAATCACAGCAGACCTGGATATGGCACTTGACTATTCCACTGTTCTGGGGCAGACCACCCGCGAGATCGACCAGGTACTGCATGCCCTTAATGCAGGATATATAGAGCCAGGGCCTGGAAACGATCCTATCAGAAACCCTGAAGCCCTGCCGACAGGCAGGAACTTCTATAGCTTTGACCAGAGGAAGTTCCCTGATGAGGAAACCACTGCCATGGGTGCGATGCTTGCAGACGAGATGGTGCAGCAGTACTATACAACACACAATAACACCTATCCGGACAAGGTGACTTTTGTTCTGTGGTCTGTAGAAACAATGCGTCATCATGGACTCATGGAAGCGCAGATTTACTCTCTGCTTGGTATCAAACCTGTGAGGAGCAAGGGTCGGCTCACAGGCTTTGAGGTCATCCCACAGGAGAACATGAACCACCCCAGGATCGATGTGGTCATCACACCGTCCGGATTGTACAGGGATACATTCCCGTATCAGCTTGAGCTGATCGATGAAGCGGTCCGGACGATCGCAGCACTTAATGAGGACAGTGAAACGAACTATGTCAGGTGGAATTCTCTGAAGATGGAAGACACACTCATAGCCAGTGGATACAATAATACTACGGCACAGACCCTTTCATTGTCCAGGATATTCACTGAATCCCCTGGCTCATACGGTACCGGCCTTCCGGGTGCGGTGACTGCGAGTGAGACGTGGGACAGTGATGACAAACTTGCTGACCTGTACCTGTCACGCATGTCCAACATTTATGGGCAGGACATGTGGGGTGAGAGCTATGAAGATGTGTTCAGGATGAATCTGGAGGATGTTGATGCAGCTATACATAGTGATTCTTCTAACCTGTTCGGAGTCATCGATAACGATGATTATTACCAGTATCTCGGAGGGATTGGACTTGCAGTGCGCTCACTGACAGGTGAGGATCCTGAGATGTATGTAGCAAATCTTGAGAGCGTTGATGATCCCGGGATAATCACACTGAACGAGGCGTTCAGGACAGAGCTGCGTGCACGGTACTTCAATCCGAAATGGACATCAGGGATGATGGAATACGATTACGCCGGTGCAAGGGAATTCGCGAAGTTCACCGAAAATATGTGGGGCTGGGATGTCATGACACCTGATATGGTTACGGATTCGGATTGGGATGAGATATACGATATCTACGTCAACGACAAGTATGATCTTGGTACAAAAGAATTCTTCAATACAAGTAACCCCTATGCATACCAGTCCATGACTGCACGGATGCTCGAAACCACAAGGAAAGGATACTGGAATGCATCTGATGAGGTTATCCGGAGTTTGGCGAAAGAATACGTGGAATCCGTAGTCGAGAACGGCGTCACCTGCTGCCACCACACCTGCGGGAACCCCTTACTTGACGAATATGTGCAGGGTCTGCTGTCTGTTGCCGGTGTCAGTGAACAGGATGCCGATATGTACCGCAGGATGATGGATGAGACCACACAACGTACTGCCAGTGGTAAAGGTGTGGGTGATTACGTGGAAGGATATGAGATGCAGTACGAAAGCACTCAGTCAGCGGATACGGGACCAATGTCGTTCTCAGGGTCTGATATCATGGGAGTGCTGATCGTGTTATTGATCGTTGGCGCCATTTACGTGGGGTTCAGGAAAGGAGGGGTTTAAGCCCTGCTTCAGGGAGAACTCGCTATAGCATACGGGCTTAGCTGGTGGAAAGGGGATCAATGTGCCACGGGATATTATTGAAAAATGAAAGATATGGAGAAACTTAATATTCATAGGTAATGTATTTAGAATGATGAATCTAAACAAAGTCATTGAACCAATAGATATCAGCAATATTGTAATACCCAATCGCATCGTTTTTCCTGCATTCCAGACAAATTTTGCAACACCGGACGGATTTGTTACCGAAAGACTGACAAGGATGTATGAAAAAATTTCAAAAGGGGGCAGTGGCCTCATCATTACGGGCTGTATGGCAGTATCGGATGACGGAGTTTCCAACACGAATTGCCTGCGGATAAACAAAGATGAACATATCGAACCACTCAGAGAACTTTTTTCCATCATCAAGCAAAACGGTTCAGTGCCAGCCGCCCAGTTATTCCATGCCGGAAGGCAGACCCTGTCTGTGATGACCGGGCATCCTATTGTTGCACCATCCCCAATCCCCTGTCCGGTCATGAATGAAACACCCGAAGAACTGGATGAAGCCGGAATAAAAAGAATCCAGGATGACTTTGTAAGTGCTGCTGTGAGGGCAAAAAAAGCAGGAGCCGAATTGATAGAACTCCACGGTGCATTTGGTTACCTGATAGGGGGGTTCCTTTCACCTTATTCAAATAAGCGCACTGATAAATATGGCACAGACAAGACGTTATTTTTTACAGAAATAATTGAAAACGTAAAGAGAGCTGTGGGCAGTACACCCATTTCCTGCCGTATCAGTGCTGATGAATTTGTTGAGGGTGGGCTTACATTAAGTGAGACCAGGGAAATTGCTCCCCGACTTGTAAAAGCAGGTGCCGATGTGATCAGTGTGGCTGCCGGAACATATGCGAGCATGAACCATATGGCCCCTTCAGAGGATATGGGCGAAGGAGTACATGTGAACCTTGCAGAAGGGATACGCAGTGTGGTGGATGTACCGGTTATCTGTGTAGGAAATATCAGGACACTTGAATATGCCAACAGGATTATTGCAGAAAATAAGGCTGATCTTGTGGCTATTGGAAGGCCGCAGTTGGCTGACCCGGACTTTTTCAACAAGTCTATTAACAAGCAGCAAATATCAGAATGTAACTACTGCGGCACATGCTTGTATTTCGCAATAGGCGCTGATTCAATGGCATGCCCCCGGAATCCGGAGCTTTAATGGAATATGGTCAATGATGAAAAGTCCAAACTGAGAGCATTAAACGAAATATCTTCGATAGATATTACTCTTGAATTTGACCGGATACTTGAAAGGATCCTGGATTTCACATGTAAAACAATGAATGCCCATTCGGGGACCATCATGCTGGTAGATGAGGCAGATGGTGAGCTGAAGATGGTAGCTTCATACAGGCTGGGACCGGATTATATCGAAAAAGTGTATAAAGCAGCAGAAAAAGCAGGTGCACAGATAGCATCCGGTCCTTCAGGTAGTGTCCTGGAGACTGGGAAATATTACTCTGTTCCCAATGTTTATAATGAGCCTAAAGTTAAGCCGTGGCTTCACCTGGCAAAAGAGCTGGGCTTTTCGGCCCAGATCTTCGTGCCAATGAAACGTGGAACGAAGGTCACTGGATTGTTGAATATTTACATGGCCGACCCCCACCACTTTACGGATGAAGAGGTCGATTTTTTAACCATTGCTGCCTCACAGACGGCATCAGTGGTCCAGAATGCCATGATATGTACCAGATTAAAAGATAATATTCATGAGCTTAAACAGTATGAAGAACAACTTGAAGAGAAAATTAAAGGGGCCTATAAAGGCCTATTTGACTCGGAAGCAAAATACCGGGAACTTTTCGACAACGCACATGAAGGTATCTCTGTAACCGATATAAATGGTCGTTTTCTTTCAATTAATAAAACCGGACTTAAAATTTTTGGATGCACATCAGATCAGATAATCGGTACTACATTCTTTGAATGGCTTTCAAAGGACAGCGTTGATATTGCCCTTAACTTCCTGAAAAGATTACAATCCGGGGAGATAACTGAACAACAGGTTATCCGGGAGATCATTCGCCCGAACCGGGAACACCGGTGGATAGAAGTAAAAATCCGTGTGATTAAAGAATACGATAGAATAATCGGCTTCCATAGCATGATAAACGATATCACTGAAAAAAAGGACATGGAACTGAAACTAAGGTATTACAATGAAAAACTCAGGATGTCGTATGAAAAACTGAAAATTGCCGAGGTCAAATACAGGGATTTGTTCGAAAATGCAAGTGACGGGATATATATTCATGATGTTGATGGCTACTTTATTAAAATTAATAAAGTGGGTCTTGAAATGTTTGGCTGCCCTGGTGAAGAGATTATCGGCTCCCACTTGTCAGAATGGTTTTCTCCCGTTAGTGTTGAGATTGTAAATGAGATCATAAAGGATCTGGTATCCGGAAAAACTATTGACAAGCCTGCAATCCTGGAAGTGGTCAGGAAAGACGGGGAATTAAGACTTGGTGAGATAAAGGTCAAGCCTGTCAATTACGATGACAAGATCACTGAAGTTTATGGTATTATCAGGGATGTCACTGAAAAAAACAGACTTGAACAGAAGCTTGCTGAATATCATGAGCAAATAGAACAGGCGTATGAAGATTTGAAAGAAGCCCATCGAGCAAAAACAGAATTCATCTCAAATATCGCCCATGAATTACTGACTCCCCTAACTTCGATAAAAGGATACACTGAACTGATCACTGATAAGAAGATTGGGGAAATTAACAATGACCAAAAGGAAAAACTGCAGATCATTCTTAGGAATACTGACCAGTTGATTGTATTGATACATAATCTTTCAATTGTTGCAGAACTTGAAAATAACATATTGGAATTGCAAATTAAGTCGGTATCGATAAATGAGACCATAATCAAAATCCTCAAGGACATACAACCACAGTTAGAAGGAAAAAAAATCTCGCTTGTCCAGGATATTCACACACTTCCTGAGATTGAGGGAGATGAGGAAAAACTTGCCACTGTCCTCTTAAATCTAATTATTAATGCAATTAAGTTCACGCCGGAAAATGGAAAAATTGCAATAACGGCTGTTGAGGAAGGGGACAGTATCAAGATCAGTATTAGTGATACAGGCACCGGCATTCCCGCTGACAAACTTCCCTTTATTTTTGATAGATTTCACCAGGTCTACGGTACGTCAAGCAGGAAATACGGCGGTGTCGGACTTGGACTTATCATTAGTAAGGAAATAATCGGAATGCATAATGGCATAATCTGGGCGGAAAGTGATGAAAATGGCAGTACCTTTAACATTGTCCTGCCAAAAAATAATTAAGGTAGATATCATAAACCACAGACTACAGACTACAGACCACAGACCACAGACGACAGACTACAGACTAGAGACTACAGACTACAGACTACAGACTGCAGACCACAACCTATAAACTGCAAACCATAATACTTAATAATTGTATAAAATCAAGGTATCAATAAAACCCTGGGTTTTGATTATATGAAAGAAGATTGTACGATGTATTCCCACCGGAAATGTGCTGCGAATGACTTGCAGCCATGTGATTTTGAGGGTGATGATTTCAAGGATTGTTTGAGATACAAAGTAAAGAACCTCAGCACTGATTTCACACAACTGCGCTAATTACCCTGTAGTACTTTACCTAAGATATCGGGCAATGGTGATATCCGGCAGATATCAACGAAAAGGATAAGTATTATCGTGCATATCCTGAATGCCGCCGGATGGCTGAGACGTGCTTATATTTCATTATCCCGCCTTAACTCAGCCTGGTTAGAGTGCGCGGCTGTAGTTCGATCATGCACACCTAAATGTGCACACGCGCAGTAACCGCGATGCCCCCGGTTCGAATCTGGGAGGCGGGACTTTATTTTTCAGCCGCAGACCATATCGATATATTTATATTGAAATACATTAATTGATTTTTAGTGAGGTATATAATCTATAAGATTATGTACTCAAGTTAATCCAACCAAAGGGAGGATTTTCTTGGAAGTGTATTGCAGGTATACGGAATTATACTTTATTGATTTAAACTAATGATTAGTATGGATTTAAGGTGGATTAGTGTATGAGAAAAGAGATTGTTACAGTGTTTGCTATTTTAGCACTTATAATTTTGATATATAGTATTGCGAAACCGACCCATTTGCATCAGGATATTGAGATGGTGTATTGCGGTGGATGCCATACTGAGGATTCCATCTTAAGTATGCATGAATCTGTAGATCCTTTGGAAACGGGATGTGTGGATATAGGATGCCATCCTGAAGCCATGGCCGCGTTCAGTGTTCATAAAGAAATGATACCAAGTGAATGCGATAGGTGTCACGAGTTCGGTGGAGAACCTATGTATTCGGATTGCAGTCTATGTCACGGGAGTTATCATCAATTAGAGGGTAGAATAAATATTGATGGCAAACCTTGTGAAGACTGTCACGAAAGCCATTCTCTCATGACTGACGTTGCCTGTGACGAATGCCATAGTGAAGCATACAATGATCTGAAAACCGAGGGTGCTAGCCATTTGGATCTTTCTGGTAGTTGCTATGACTGTCATGTAGAACATAAGGGTATCCCGGATTGTCTTGACTGCCATGAAGGGATTGACCACAGTGGAAATATCGCAAACAAAGACTGCACACAATGTCACAATGGGCATATGCCTAAAGGAGTCAATTTCGGTTCTGACACGGCAAATGAACTATGCATTGAATGCCATCCTAATGTGGCACAGGAATTCCAGGATTACCCATCTGAACATTCAGACATTAATTGTGTAGAATGCCATCAGGAACACCTTCAAGTAAGTCCATGCGCAGACTGCCATGAAGGGGTCCATGCGCAGTTAACAGGATTAGATGTGAGTGAATGTAGGGGATGCCATGGTGAAGCCCATTCACCTTCAAAGTATTAATCCAATATAGACCGGGTATCATAGAATGAATTGTGATATCTGGTTCATTTCTTTTTTTAATCCCTGATATTTTTGTATCCACAATTGCCTTCCAGGCAACCATGGGAATCCATTGCCCATGATAGAAATCTTTAACTCAGATAATAAGTACTATCTACTCCAGTTAATCATTGTTATTTATTTTATCCGGAGAATCGGGAATGATACGGGAAATCACCAATAAGTATGAACCAAAAACCCTGGAAAAGGATATTCGCAATTTCTGGGATTCCATCAATGCATATCCCAGGTCCAGACAGCTCAGAGCCGGCAGTACAGACTTCTATTTTGTAGACGGCCCCCCATACACAACAGGCCATATTCACCTCGGCACGGCATGGAACAAGATCATAAAAGATTCGATCCTGCGGTACAAATCAATGAATAACTTCCATGTCAGGGACAGGGCAGGTTGGGACATGCACGGCCTTCCTATAGAGGTGAAAGTTGAAGAAATGCTTGGTTTCAAGTCCAAAAAGGATATTGAAGAGTACGGAGTAGACCAATTTATAGCCAAATGCAAGGAGTTCGCTATCCAGCATAAAGATGAGATGACCCAGCAGTTCAAGGACCTGGGAGTGTGGCTGGATTGGGAAGACCCCTACATGACCCTGAAGGATGAATACATTGAGGCGGCCTGGTGGACCCTGAAACAGGGCCATAATAAGGGCTTACTGGAACGGGGCAAACGGGTGGTCAACTGGTGCCCCAGGTGCGAGACTGCAATTGCAGACAGTGAAGTGGAATATTGGGATGAAGAAGACCCTTCGGTCTACATCAAGTTCAAAGTGAAAGGTGAGGACAACACCTATATTGTTATCTGGACCACTACACCATGGACCATTCCTGCAAATATTGCAGTAGCTGTCCACCCAGGTTTTGAATACAGCAAGATCAGGGCATGGAAGGATGACAAAGATGGCAGCGAAGTACTCTATGTAGCAACAAGCCTGGTCGAGCATGTACTGAAACAGGGACGTTATACAGACTTTGAGATACTGGACCGGATGCTCGGGGAAGACCTGCTTGAACTTTCATATGACAACCCCTTATCTGACAAGGTCCCGGCACAGGCCGGATTTGATCATAATGTTTACATGGCGGATTTCGTCACAGCAGAGAATACAGGGATCGTTCATATAGCACCCGGCCACGGCATGGATGATTTTATGCTGGGTGTGGAGCATGAACTGCCTATTTTCTGCCCCGTAGGTCCAGACGGAAGGTACACATCCGATGCAGGGGAATATGAAGGAAAATATGTCAAAGAAGTTAGCGAGCTTATCATTAATGACCTGGACGAAAGGGGGAACCTGCTTAAAAAAGGCATGGTCAGTCACAGGTATGGTCACTGCTGGCGGTGCAAGACCCCAATTATTTATCTCGCAACCAAGCAGTGGTTCCTGAAGATCTCGGATATCAAGGATGAAATGTTAAACGAGATCGGGAAAGTGGCATGGTACCCGGACTGGGCCGGCTCTGCCAGGTTTGCTGACTGGGTATCGGGCGCACGTGACTGGTGCATCAGCCGGCAGCGATACTGGGGTATACCCCTGCCGATCTGGATTTGTGATGAGTGCACCGCAAAGGAGGTCATAGGTACAATGAAAGAATTGCAGGAGCGCTCAAATCTGGAGGGTGACCTGGACCTGCACAGGCCAAGTGTGGATAATATTACTATTACCTGCAAATGCGGCGGGAACATGAAGAGGGTGCCTGATGTCTTTGATGTCTGGTTCGATTCTGCAGTGGCATCCTGGGCCACATTGAACTACCCGCGGGAGCATGAGGCATTTGACAAACTCTGGCCTGCTGATTTTATCACTGAAGGGCACGACCAGACAAGGGGTTGGTTCTACTCGCAGCTGGGTGCAAGTATGCTTGCTTTTGGCAGGGCACCGTACAAGAGCGTGCTAATGCACGGATTCACGCTGGACGATGCAGGCAAGAAGATGAGCAAGAGCCAGGGCAACGTAGTTTCACCTGAGGAAGTGATGGAAAAATTCGGTGCCGACACCCTACGATTATATGTACTCTCATCAAATGCACCATGGGAGGACCTTAAATTCAACTGGGACGAGGTCAGCACGATCAACAGGAAGGTCAACATCTTCTGGAACGTGTACCGGTTCCCGCTGCCCTATATGGCACTGGACAACTTCGACCCCTCGGTTGTTACCTATGATTCGGTAAAGTCTCATCTTAGACCCGAGGACCGCTGGATACTGAGCCGGTTGAATTCACTCATACTTAATGTGAACGAGGCAATGGACCAGTACAACCTTCACAGGGCCACCCGGCCTATATCGGATTTTATACTGGAGGACCTGTCCAGGTGGTATGTCCAGCTGATCAGGCCCAGGACCTGGACTGAAGGAGATGACCCTGACAAGCTGGCCGCCTACTGGGTGATGTACGAAGTACTGGTTAAGATCGCCAAGGTCATGGCTCCGTTTATGCCCCACCTGGCAGAATCTATCTACCAGAACCTGGTGCGCAATCTTGACCCTGACAGCCCGGAGTCAATACATATGTGTGACTGGCCCGAAGTGGAGGATGCACTGGTGGATATTGAACTTGAGAAGCAGATGGATACTGTGCGTAATATGGTAGAGGCAGCATCCAATGCCAGGCAAAAGGTTAAACGCAAACTCAGGTGGCCGGTGCGCAAGATTGTGGTAGCCCCCGAAAATGAGCAGGTAGCACAGGCTGTTGAAACCTTGATGTCAGTACTGCTTGAGCAAACCAACAGCAAGGAAATAATGATACTTGGTAGTGATGAGACCTGGGATGAACTGGGACTGGAAGCTATACCACAGCCAAAGGCTATTGGCCCGGCATTCAAAGGCGACGCGGGTAAGGTCATTGCAGCCATTGGTTCAGCCGATGTTATATCAATGCGGGATGCACTCGTGGATTTAGGAGAGTATGAACTGGAAATGGCAGGGGAAACCGTTACAATAACATCCGGGATGGTCCGTTTCAATGAGACCATACCCGAACATATTGCATCTGCCGAGTTCTCTGGCGGCCTTGTGTACGTGGATGCCATGCTGACAAGGGAGATCGAATCAGAAGGATATGCCCGTGAGGTTATCAGGCGGCTGCAGGATATGCGAAAGGAACTTGACCTGGATGTAGAAGAAAGGATCAAGGCTATCGTGCTGATCAAAGATGAGCGGATACTGGACCTTGTCCTGGACTGGGAAGTGCATATTGCCGATGAGGTCAGGACAAAACTGCTTGTCATCAGCCTGGATGTTGAGCCAGAAGGTGACCTGGTCAAGGAATGGGACGTTGAAGGCACAGGCATGAAGATGAGCATTTCAAAGATATCATGAGATTTGAAGACTGGGAGCCGCTATACCTGGAAATAATAAGGGATATGGGTTATGACCGTGTCCGGGATGAAGAATCTGCCAGGGTGTTGTCCGGAATTATTTCAGGCATGCCATCTTCTAAAATAGCATCCATCAGGAGGCTCGAAGAACTGGTCAGGGACAGGGATGTGCTTGTATGCGGCAATGCACCTACTTTGAAAGGTGAACTTGAACAGGTCCAACCTGACGATTTTTGCATCATTGCTGCCGATGGTGCCGCTGCCGTACTTATGAATAAGGGTATCGTGCCCCACATTATTGTGACTGACCTGGACGGGGATGTGGAAGCCGAGATAAAGGCCAGCCAGGCAGGAGCAGTGATGGTAGTCCATGGTCATGGGGATAATATACCGATCATGGGGTCAATAGTCCCCAAACTTTGCAATGTGGTGGGATCCACCCAGACAGTACCTCTGGCTAATGTTCACAACTTTGGCGGGTTTACTGACGGGGACCGGTGTGTCTTCCTGGCACGGGAAATGGGGGCATCTGCCATAGTACTTATCGGTTTTGATCTTTCCGACCCTCATGTAAACGCCATTAAAAGGAAAAAGCTGGAGTGGGCACGTAAACTAATTGATGTCGTCCTGGAGGGCAAAGCAGGAGCAGTGGGGGTAGGAGGGGGAGCAGGAGCAGCAGGAGATTGGGGCTTAAAATCACAACCGATTTAAGCATACCGCACAAACGAAAGACCATGGTCAATGACGGTCTGGATATACGTGTGGTACTGGTAGAACCGCTTTACGGGGGTAATGTGGGTTCCACGGCCCGTGTTATGAAGAATTTCGGTTTTTCAGACCTGGCACTGGTCAATCCTTGTGAGATGGGAGGTGAAGCCAGGGCCTTTGCAATGCATGCCAGGGAGATAATGGAAAATGCTTCTGTGCACTCAACCATCCAGGATGCAGTGGCCGGTTCTAACCTGGTGATAGCTGCAACAGGGAACCCTGGCGTGAGAGTTGAAAACCATATAAGGATGCCGCCTTATTCCCCGGAATCTGTCAAGCAGTTGCTTACTGGAAAAAGCGCTTCTGTCTCCATCCTGTTCGGACGTGAGGATAAGGGTTTGAGCAATGATGAGCTGAAGCTATGCGATATAATTATGAGTATTCCTACCAGTCCTGATTATTCAAGTATGAACCTGTCCCATGCAGTGGCCGTTGTACTTTATGAATTAAGCGATCTGGAGGCAGGCAGTATCAAACTTGCCCAACATCTGGACCTGGACCTGATGTATGGTCATATTACTGAACTGCTTGGAGAAATTGATTATCCTGTACATAAGAAGGATAAGACTATATTGATGATACGCAGGATTCTGGGCCGTGCAAGATTAACATCCAGGGAGGTACAGACTATACGGGGCCTTATCAGGCGGATTCAATATCGATTAAAGAATCTGGAATGATTGACCGATTGGAGATATGCATATATCAAGATGTTTTTCTAAAAATCGACAAGTATAAATATTATTGCCTGCTGTTACTGTACTAACATTTATTAGTGCAAAGAGTATTAAATAATTGAGAGGAGGAGATGGATGCCAGAAAAGGATGGTATTACTGTTCTTATTGAGAACAGGTGGATAATTATTGCAGGTATTGTCCTGTTATTGATACTGGCCACCTTCGGGTATATCGTCCTCCCGCTACTGGATGGTATCATACTGGGATTGGTGTTTGCCTATATTGCCAGACCTATAAGGAGAGAGCTAATAAAAAGGGGCGTAGGTGAGCGGATATCTTCATTTATGGCTACCGTTGCCATAATCACACCTTTAATGGGGATTCTGGGGCTGGGTATGATCGAGATAGTAAACCTGTTGATCACAATGGCCAAGAACCAACAGTTGTTGGTCAATTCGATAATCACTTTCATAAATGAACTGGATATTCCTGAGCCAATATATCAACTGATACAGGATGCAGTGTTAAATCTATCTTCTACTATTCTGCCCATGTTGGGGCAGATTCCCTTTTCGATGGGTATAAAGATCGCCCTATTTATACTCAATGTTATCATTTCGGTATTTGTATGCTTTTTCCTGCTAATGGATGGCTCCAGGTTCGTGACTGCCTTAATGCGTACGGTCCCTAAGGATAAGCTCTTGATCGCTGAATCGTTCAAGGGGCACCTTGATTATATCCTGGCAGGCATCTTCCTTGGTAACATTTATGCCGCTATGATCACCAGCATTCTTTCAGTCGGGGTATTCTATTACTTCAAGGTGCCACATATCCCTGCAATGTCTGCACT
>JAUWRA010000197.1 GCA_030610815.1 Methanosarcinales archaeon | reverse complement strand
CCGGCAATCATGATGGGCAAGCCTGTAATTGCAGGTACGCGTATTACAGTGGAATTAATCCTGGAAAAACTTGCTGCTGGCGAGAGCATTGAACAGATCATCGAGGAACACCCACGCCTGACAGAAGAAAATATCCGTGCTACGTGTTCCCCACATGCGTGGAGATAAATCGTCTTCAATGAGTTTTAAGTTCTTTGTATTATTGTGTTGATCTGTACATTTACCTGAATTGGGGGGGACAGCCTCTATATGCGATAACTACATGAAAGTTATCTACAGCAGATGAGTGCCGTATGAAGATTTATACGGATCAGACATCACATAAAAAGATGAGATTATGGATCTAATAACAGCAGTCATTGCACTTTCCATCACAGGGATGTTGGTCGGGCTTGCCAGCGGGCTGCTCGGTCTTGGTGGGTGTTTTATCATGGTCCCTGTGCTGTACTGGGTCTATACATCTATGGGATTTTCATCTGATATTGCAATTAGGGTAGCTTTCGGGACGAACCTGCTTGTTGTGCTGTCAACAGTGATGAGCAGTGCCTTTGGTCATAATAAGATGGGTACGGTCTGGTGGAGGGCAGCCATCTTTATTGGTATCGCAGGTGCAATCGGAGCAGTGATCGGAGCTACTATAGCTTCACATCTCCCAGGTGAAGTGTTAAAGATAATTTTTGTTCTTGGAATTCTTGCAGGTGCGTTTCGGATGGTCACTATAAAACCACCAAAAACAGTACAAGAGCCTGAGGATAATCCCGCTCTCTGGGCTGCATGGGGTTTCCCGATCGGCATTGTTAGCGGTATGATAGGGATCGGTGGAGGTATATTGATGATCCCTGTAATGATACTTGTACTAAAATTTAAAATGCACCAGGCTGTTGGGACATCGGCTGCCATTATGATATTTACCAGTATTGGGGGGGTGTTCGGTTATATCATTAATGGACTTGGAGTTGAGGGGATCCCTCCTCACTCGATCGGGTATGTAAACCTGACTTCATGGTTTGTGCTCGCAGCTACGAGTGTACCGATGGCACAAGTAGGTGTAATAGTGGCTCATAAGCTGCCAGCAAAGCAGTTGAGGTATATTTTCATTTCTCTAATGATATATATGAGCCTGAAGATGATCGGAGTATTCGGTTGGCTTGGACTGCCGATATAACACAATAAAACCTGCCTTAGTGCAGGTTCCCGTCTTCGTTCAACGCACCCAGCATCTCTATGATCGAATACGCAGCGCGGGTTATGCCCATACTCCGGCTATCCGTATCCGTGCCGGCCAGATACAGGTTTTTGATCGGTGTCCTTATATCTGCGAAATTTCCATTAATGATGACAGCCGCTTTTTCAGGAATTGTGATCTGTTCATGCTGCATTTCAATATGTCTTTCTATGGATGGCAAGGCACGATAAACAGTATCATACGCATTCTTTATAACTGAATCTTCAGTTTTGTCATCATCCATCACAAACACAAACCCTACAAGCTGTTTTCCCTTTGGTGCAAGAGATGAGTCGAAATTACTTATCGGCATTGCCCAGTATGGGGTGTCCTTGAACCATAACTCAGAACCCATATAGTTGAACTCGTCCATCTTCCTGTCAAGACCTAACCAGATAGTCAGGCTCTTGGTCTGGACAATTCCGCCAAGATAGTTAATATAAGATCCTGGCAGGTCTTCAACAATATCAGGCAGGTTCTTTGCAAAACCTGTGTAGACCACGAGATCGGCATAGTAAGCCTGGTCCGTTTCTACACCTATGACCTTCCCCTCATTTGTGAGGATGCGTTTTACCTCACACTGAGTATGCATCTCAACCGTTTCCGGAAGAGAGTAGAGAACAGCATTTAACAATGATCTGAGCCCTTTACGCGGATACCCTTGAGCTTGGGCAGTATCACTACTGGCTACAAACCTACTGATCGATGCAAGCGAGATTGGAACAGTGCTTTTGATCTGAAGTGATGATTCCAGTATCCCTGACAATCTTAACCCCAATGATGTATGAAAATTGGAGCGTAATATGGACTGAAGAATAGATTCAGTATGTTGCGGCATTTCTTTTGGCCCCACAATACTTTCAAACTGCTCCTGTGTGACACTGTCACGTATGAAACTGCTGCCGGTCAGCATCCTGTGAACAGATGTCTCCTTCATAGATTTCCCTGACAGGAAATATGATATTGCGTTGATAAAATCATATGTATCCTTTGACAGGGTACGCGGCAGTGAATCATACACCGATTGTTTAGATAGGTCTGTACCAAAAGTTGCTAGCGTAAGAGCTTTTGTGGCTGCCTGTGACAGCACAAGCCGGTCTTTTTTTGGAATAATGTCGTATGTGATAAAATCCTTCAAGTTCGATGGAACCTTCTGGAAACTGTCTTCTGTTCTGATAAAATAATTCCCATAATCCTCAAACACTGGCACGTAATCGAAATAGTTATCCATCAGCCTCTTCAATGGTCCAGCTGCAAGATGCGTGATGGCATGGGGACCGGTATCGACCTGATAATCATCCACCATGTAACTATTGCAATTTCCGCCTACATGCTCCGTTTTTTCGAGCACCAACACTCTTTTACCATGTTTTGACAGTGTGAGCGCAGCCAGAAGTCCGCTGATCCCCGCACCTACAACTATGACGTCATACTTATTCATTTTTTTTTCCACCTTAATGAGATGTGTTTTGCTCAAATATTTCGGGCACAATGCAACCTATAACTCTATTCTGTTAGTTTCATATGTACGCCCCAAAGGTAAAAGTTGCTTAACTACTTGTCCGTTATTTGGGGTGCAC
>JAUWRA010000157.1 GCA_030610815.1 Methanosarcinales archaeon | reverse complement strand
TGCAATCATTTTTCTCATATTTTCATATCCTCGGGTATTATGGCATCTAAAAATATCAGGGATGCAACAGAGACAGAAGGTATTATTAAGTAGATCACCGCCTCCACCGTGGCCTTGTTCATAAACTGTATGGGTTCTGTCCCAAGTGACTCTGTAAAGAAAGTGCTTATGATCTCCACCACAGGAAACGCTATCATAAAGATAATAGGGACAACAACTGCTATAATTATGTACATCTCGGCAAACAGGCTCAGGTTATCAACAATACGGTCCAGTTTACGGTAATGCTGGCGGAGGTGCATTTCAGCGGTATTTCGCAGTACTGTGCCCAGATCACCTCCAGCTGCAAGCATGGCTGTGATATTATTCAGTGTATTGGCAAGTTCCTTAGAAGGCGTTCTCGCCGCTGCCCGCAGCAAAGCCGTGCTGAGATCAGCTCCAAAATATTCGATCTCCCTGTAAATATCAAAGAACTCCTTTCGTATTTCTCCAAAGGATTTTTCTTCAGATAGGGAATGAAAAGCCTTTGATACATTGACACCAACCACAACCATTATAGAAATATAATTCAGGGCATGGGGAAGTTCCTTATTAATTTCGGAAGTACGGTTTGAAACCTTCCACATAGGATATAAAAAAAATAACAGGATATATAAAGGTATTATAAGAAACAGCAAACCATTGCTGAATAAATAATAGAGTACCAGGGTTATTGATATAACAGGTATACCTATTAGCACCCCCATGGATACATATTGGCCCGGCGTCATCCCAATTCTGGCATGCTCCAGGGGCTGTTCCAGGAAATTCTTTTTTCTATCAATGGGCTTGCCTATCAGTCTGTAAATACTATGATGGATCATAAGCTGTTTTGGTTAGAATAATAGTATGAAATCATTTCTGCCACATCATAGACTTTGCATTTGGACATTTCTCCAAGAATTACAGCTTTTTGTTTCATTTTCTCCTCAATATCTCGTTTTTCTACTCCCGTTCTCCTGGCTATGCACGCAAGCTGGTTGCTTTCCCATCCCAATCCCACGTTTCTGGCCCTTTCAAGTCTGCTGTTTTCATAATATTCAAATCCTGTCTGTGGATTCCATTTATATACAGTTTTCAGTTCTATATCATCTCCCTTTTTTACAATCTCTGTTATGCTCTTGGTACGGCGTTGAAGGGAACCGTCTTTGCCATGCACGGTAATCTGGTGGCAGAGGCAGCCAATGTTGGAAATAAGTTGAAGAGGAATGCTCATGGGAGGAGATGTGAGCCTGTCTATCACGTCTGATGCACTCGAAGCGTGAATGGTTGATAGTGCCAGATGGCCTGTTGAGATTGCCTGGAACAGCGTCTTTGCTTCTTCACCGCGTATCTCCCCAAGAATCATATAATCAGGTCTCTGCCTCAAAGACGCTTTGAGCAGATCGAACATTGTTATCTCTGCCTGCTCACCGCTGAAAGAGGCGCGTGTTAACAACTGGGTCCAGTTTTCATGAGGTAAGCGTATCTCAGGTGTATCCTCAATGCTCACAATCTTCTTTTCAGGCGGTATAAAGAGGGAGAAAGCATTTAGCAAAGTAGTTTTTCCGCTACCGGTCTCACCAAAAACCATTATGGAAGACTTGTATTCGATCAGTGTCCACAGATATGCCAGCATCTCAGGTGATATGGTTCCATGCTGTATAAGCTCCACAGGACTCATGGCACTTGGTTTAAATTTTCGTATTGTGAAGGCGGAGCCCTTCTGTGTCACTTCCCTGCCGTAGGTTATGTTCACCCGATTACCATCCGGCATCCCGGCATCCAGTATTGGTTTGGCCACTGATACGGATTTGCCGCATCGCATAGCAAGCTTTGCAACA
The DNA here is from genome assembly GCA_030610815.1 of Methanosarcinales archaeon. Lineage (GTDB taxonomy): Archaea > Halobacteriota > Methanosarcinia > Methanosarcinales > Methanocomedenaceae > Methanocomedens_A. The sequence goes on along the minus strand of JAUWRA010000157.1, from coordinate 3,579 downwards.
AAGTTATCCAGTGCGTTTTCTTCCTCAAAGCCCAGGTTGGTTTTTATAGAGCCGAGATATCTGTGCTGCACATAGATGGGAACTCCAACTCCATTACAGCTTATATCCTCAATATTTACATCCCTGGCAAGGGGGTCAATTGGTCCGTAGCCTGTAAAATCACGGATCAAATAATAGATTATGCGGTTTTTTGAAGATATCGAAACGTCTATTGCAAGTTTTTCCATTAATTCAAGTATCTCTTGTTCCAGATTGCCGTTGTTTGAGGCAAGAACTGTCCTAAGCATCCTGTTTTTCAACTGCTGGATAATCTCCTGCTCTTCAGTGGTCAGTTCGGGCTCCATAACCCAGTACATAGCATCAGGATGTCTGGTTATACTGGCATAGCAGCACTCGTCGAGCCGGCATTCAATCAAAATTGTATTTCCATCAAAGCTAACCTCGGTAGACGTGGGAAGATTGGAGATTTTTTCCAGCCAGGGATCTTCTAATGAATCTTCGTTTTGCTTAGACTTTTTAAACAGCTTTTTGAGGATTGGATCAATCCCAAAACCATTCTTCCCTGATTGAACTCTCATCCTCTCCATTCCTCATCCCATATGCTGATTTTTCTTATCTCTAAATCTACTTTAGTTATGTTGAAAAAATACCGCGAGCGGTTGTACTGGTGATCGATAAGATGAACTGTAAAATTCCCAGTATGGCTACTGTTCTCTGAATAACTGTTAAACCTAATCCTGTGATATCCTGGCTGAGGGACAAGGTCATGGTCTATCTCTGATATAACAAGGTGCAGGGTGCTCTCATTTTGTAGTGATATTTCAGGAGGGTAGCTGATGGAAGGAGAGGGATATTCCCCTGCTTGCCTGTAATAAAGAGTACAGCCGTTGAAGCTGGTAGTTCTATAAATTGAATTGTTAGAGCTGTAGTTGATCTGCAGATCGATCCTCTGGTTTTCTCCACACAGAGATCCATTATACAACCTATATTCCAGTGTTCCCTCAGTATTTGTCCTGATGGCTTCATCCAGTGAAGACAGCACATCCTTTGCTCTGTGCATATCCCCAACTATCAATGCCTTGCCAAGCAGGGGAGTGGTGAAGGAAATGGCAGATAAAACCACACCAAAAAAGATGATCATGAGCAGGACTGCGGAGATGATATTGCTGGTGGCTTCTTTATTGGATACTAAACCGGATGGTTCGATATGCATCAACTCCCTGGTCATTGGTGATATAGAGCTTTAAAGCGGTGTCAACAGGAAGTCCCGTGTGATTTATTAACAGGTACACATACCCGGTACCAACTTCGCCTTTGGATATATCGTCCATCTCATAGGTTGGATTGTGGAGTGGCGTCAGGTCTGTGAGGTTGGTGGTATTGATAGTGGTGTTGCCATTTGAATTATTTGATGCAAAATACGGGTATCCCTCATCAGTGATGTATCTTATTGATGTATTGGTTTTGTTCTCTGAAGTGAAATAAAGTGATTTATTTGTGAAAGGATGAAAATAACCCTCTTCTCTATCCTGAAGTCTTCCTGTACTGTGGTAAAAATGAAGAGAAGCCCACTCAGGGCTCCCGTTCCCAAAGGATACTGCCCTCACTTTTACATTGGTCAAATTAAATAAAGCTTTATTTACCACAAGCACCTGTATTTCCTGGATAAAACGTTCGTCCAGGGTGGCGTTTGCAGCTATTTCGCCGTCCAGGTTGGAATCGGTATTGTAATACACATATTCCGGATAGCATACAATCTCTATTTCGGACATAAAGGTATTCATCCTTGTCTCTGCAACCTCGGAGCCCGTGGTTTGCACCTCGTCCTGCAGGTTGGCAATCCATGTATAATACGCAGCAGATGCTGAGACTGCTACTAATACCAGCATCAGTATAGCCATTACTTCGGAGATTGCAGAGTCATTGTCGATCATTGTCATATTAATCCCAAATATATTATAATTTAGTATTACTATTATTCAGAAAAGTAATTCTTAAATGTTATAAAACTTGTCATTTTAACAGAAATATGTGGAAAATTGAAATGATGATTCATCTACTACAATGCAGCATCAATCATGCCCTTTATCACACTTATTATGGAAATGTTTGGATCAGGTATTTTTTCAACACAAAAATGAAATCATTTTATTCTAAATAGTTTGCATATAGTATTGTATAAAATTGCAATTATGCCTCCCAGTTTTTCTTTTATGGAACTATTATCAGGTTCTGTTATCTCTGAAGTCTGAGTACTATTGGACATCGCAGTTGGGGAAGGTGTTGGGGAAGGTGTTTGAACAGTAACGTGTACAATTTCCGATTTCACTTCATATTTGCGTTCCCTGTTATCCTTAAATGTGACTGTGGCAGGGGGAAGATCAATATTATTATTATTATTCGCCCTGAGAATATAATCATTTGAATAGGTTTTACCTGGCTGGGCCACTTCTTCAAAATCCAGGTCCCCGTAAACCAGCTCAGCATTTTCTGGAATTTTATCAGTAACATATACCATGGTTGCCCGATCACCAATATTTTTGACTGAAACAGTAACAGCTATGCTTTTGTTTTCCAATATCTCCGCAGTCTTTGTTACATTAATATCAGGGCCGTGAATAATGATCTGGGAAGTATCAGTTAATTTTGTATAAGTGGCTCCACGATATTCAAGTACTACCCTGGCACATGGGATGGTAAAGGTGCCGGGCTTGGTTGCTTTCATTGAATACTTACGCATATCAGTACTTTCTTTATCTGGGAGGGCCAGGTTCCACATCAGCTTTTTATCAGGATCGGGGACCAGTTCAAATCCGGGTGGAATTGAATCATTGATCTTTAAATCAAGATCGATATCCTTCAACTTCTTCACCCTGATCTCTACATTTATCCAGTCACCGGCATACATCTCTCCCGACACAAACTTGGAAAATTCGAGTGTTTCATCAATCCATTGTTCAGGTGAGATTGTTGAAACAGGTTCTTCTTTAAGGATATATACCCGAAATTCCACATATGGAGAAGGTATGTCAAAACCTGTTATAATTTCTTTAACGACTATTTTCAATTTGTCTTTGCAAAGGACAGCCGTATCGTTGGTCCGGGAATTGTTAATTGCAAGTGTGGCACCATCCGAATAGTATCCATTTTCAAATATGTCCAGCAGCACCCAGTCATCCTCAAAATCAGTAAATCGACTGGGACTAAAATCCACTGCTTCAATAGTATAATCATTGATGTCAATCGTTTGGCCCCAATAAAGCGTTTTTTTACCGTGGTCAATCCATTCTGTTTCTCCTGCACACGGTTGGACTAACAAGAATAAGATAAAAACAAATATTGTAACTATTTTATCGTAATTCATCATATTTTGTAATACATATTATTAAATATGTATGTTTCGGATTGGATTTTACTAAACTCCAAAATGACCGATAAGTCCCTCCACCCAGCACACCAAATATTCAGGTATACCACCGGCGGGGCCTGGAGCATTGTGAGCAGCACGGCGGACAGGAGTATCTATTGCGATGAACAGGGTGCAGTCTGCGAAGATGGAGGAGCCCCCGGTGCAATAGA
>JAUWRA010000198.1 GCA_030610815.1 Methanosarcinales archaeon | reverse complement strand
TTTCAGCAGAAATCTTATTACCTATAATGGATTTCTATGTTATGAGGTGCAGTATAAATATGTGTTTTGTTGATTCAAGCACTGCAGATAGCGTGGACCTGAGCGCTGCTGCAATGACAAGATATGAATGCAGTGCATGTGGAAACAGATTCAAAGGTATGGGAAGTAAGCTATCCTGTCCTGACTGCCAGTCATCAGATCTAAAAAAACTGGATTAAGATATGCAGATCGAATCCATAGAACTGGAAAATGGCACAGCACTGGGACTGAAAATGGATATGGAGCATGCGCCGCTACTGGTCATAAGGGCACCCAGGGGTTTTGTAATGTGCGGATACCTGGATATTTCCATGGCAGAACGCCTGGATGACGTCGCCGTAAAGGTGACCGGTGTAAGGAATTTCGAGGACGTGCTGGCAGCCAGTGTGGTGGAGGCCACCCAGGCAGCAATCGATCTGGGAATTGAAGTGGGAATGCCAGCCAGGCAGGCCCTTGAGCGTATGTTTTAGAAAGCTCGACCCGGCTTATCCAGGGAATATGTTATTCCCGACGTGTGGCAGAGTCGAGGCTATAAAAAATAATGATACTCCCCAGGATGCACCTTTTCAATCACTGTCCTATCAAAAACATCACTCTCATCCAGTTCATTCTCAACATAACCCAGATTACGAAGCACAGGTACAAAAGCCATCGCTGAATCAATATACTCCCTGGGAAGACCTGCACAGTATCTGGGAGATACCTGGTAGGTCTGCATGATAAAATCACTATCAACCACTTCAACCAGTTCGGATACTACCCGGGCGGCACGTCCGGGCTCATCCCGTATAAGATTGGAAGCATCCTCGTGCAGCCGCAGGAAATCCTCTACCAGCCCACGTCTGTCCCTCAGCAGTTCATGGCTTACAATAATACCATAACTTGGATTAAAGGGCCAGAGTTTTGAAGGTGGGATCACAACCTTTGTACCGCATACCCTGGCAGCTGCAACCGACAAAGGCGGCGTCCCAATAGCCGCATCCACCTGTCCGTCATCCAGTGCATCGGGAATAAAATCAGCCCATGGAAAATTCCTGACCTCGATAGACCCGCCAAGGTCATGCTCCTCCAGCAGGTTGCGGATAATTACATCATGGATAGAACCTGACGGCGGACACCCGATCACACCGCCCCTGAACTGTTCCAGGACCGAAGCCATATCCCCGCCCATATCCTCAAGCGTACTGCATCCGGGCGGCCCGATCATCACAGTACCTTCCATATGGCCGCCGCCCACGCATATGATTGGCACGCCCCTGTCAATACCTATCATCACAGGGGGCAGCCCGATATACCCAATATCCACCTCGCCCCTTGACAAAGCATCTACGATAGCCGGGCCGCCGCCGAACATGCTCCATTTGACTGTAAGGCCCAGTTTATCCTCAAGCCATTGTGTACCCATGAGTATGAACGAAGTATGGTAGAATGTGGAGAGGTGCCCGATACGCAGTGTTGGTTTGTTCATGATATCGGATTCAATGATATATTATCTTATTATTTTTATCCCTGGTTCACCTATTGCAGCATTTTCTCACTTGGTTCACAGTTCACTGGTATAGCACTATCACCCGATATCCTGGAATAGAACAGGTACTGCTGGGCATATCCGGCATATTGTCCGAAATAGCTGCGTGCAAATTCACCGATGATACCGCTCTGCCTGCTTTTTGGCCCCACCAGGAACCGGCCGTAGTGTTCATCCATCACTGACAGTATATGTGTATCTACCGGGAACGCCTCCAGCTTATCATAGGCGAACAGCAGCACGCAGTCTGCTATCTTGGGCCCGATACCCCGCATACCCATCAACAACTCTCCGGCCTCTCCATATTCAAGTTCAAAGGGCGCTCCCAGGTCAAGTCCTCCCCGGTCCACCTTCCTTGCAACCTCCAGTATATTTGCACTTCTAAATCCCAGTTTAGTCTTCCTGAGCCGGTTTTCCGTTGTCCGGGCCAGCACTTCGGCAGTGGGGAATGAAAAGTCCCCACCCAGGTCATCGCCGTACTGCCTGCACAGGTTGGAAATGGAATCCTTGATATTAGGGATGGACTTGCAGCTTGAGGCCATGTAAGATATTAAGCATTCCCAGGGTTCCTGTCTTATCAGCCGCAATCCCCTGAAGCGATGTATCAGGTCGTTCATCACAGGGTCGGTGTTTATCCGGCTGTATATCTCCGGCATATCGTCATCCAGCCTGAAATACCGTACGATACTGTCCCTGTCCAGGCCGGTGTCAACCACCAGGTCACACCCATCCTGCCTTGCCCGCACAATATGGCCCCGTACCACGCCGGTCCACCATTCACCGTTGCGCTGCCACCTGAATACCTGTCCGCAGTCCAGTGTGCTCTCAAGGTCGAAGTCTTTGGTCCTGATGTGCATGATCGGGGAATTGTTCCTTTACAGGATAATCATTTTCTCAATATCGGTGCACGGAATTATACAGTCTGTGTTGTTATAATAATTCCCTATTTTACCAGGTTTGTCTGCCACTTAAACCAAATTTTACATATTATCAGGTCTAAGTTAGTAACAGATGGAACTCAATACCATCCTGTTCATTAAAAAGAAGTTCCAGGAACATTACAAGAAAGAGCCGCCTGAGCCGCCGCCGGGTCTTGAGAAACGGGAATGGGGATTTTTAATGCTTGAGCCTGATTCAGGTATGCGGCGGCATAAAGCATTTGTAAGCGTTGGTGAGATGCAGGAATATATCCAGGCTATGGTCCCGGCCCATGTGTACCATTC
>JAUWRA010000132.1 GCA_030610815.1 Methanosarcinales archaeon | reverse complement strand
CTCAAATTTCGGTTTTAGATTCGGATACAGGCATGTTAAAAGGCACATTGAACCATACAAATTACAAACCTGGTTTTTACATTCTAAAAGTGGAGGTTTTTGATGAAGCAGGTCTTTCGACAGCAGAGGAGATAGAAGTCCTTACGATAAAAGGAATTAAGGGCAACTTCAACGGTGATGGCAATGTAAATAGGAAGGATATTGTTTATCTGGCACGGCATTTAGCTTCTATTAATAATTATGAGAATATTTATAGTTATGAGGTCAGCGGCGAGGGACATTTGAATCACTGGGATATTGTTTACCTGGCTCGTGCTTTAGCCCGATCAGGAGTATTCGGAAGGGGATGGAATAAGTGATGTCAGCGATAATTGTGCAAAATACAATCCCGATAAGAAAGTTTTTGATAATGACAAGTTAATATCGGCAACTAAACAAACTAATTCATAGAATAAAATAAATTCAAAGTAGGTGGGAAGATGAATATTAAGCTAAGCTATAATGATATCAGTAAAAAGCATATATTCGGAATTCGTCAATGCTCTTTTTGTAATAATAATTTAATTGCTTGTAGGATTTTAATGTTGCCGGCAAGCATTTGTATAGGATTGGCGGGCACAGCGGTGCTGATGGTAGATGGCGGTGCGGGTTATGCGAACTTGCAGGAGGAGGTGGCGGAATGATCAGACAAATGGGACGATCGATGATTGTAATAGTACTTGTGGTTGCATCGCTAATTGCGAGTTCAGGGGTTGGAGCAACAGAAAGCATCGCTGATAGTTTTTGCATCCCACTTGATGGAAGCTTCTTAGAATCAGAAGGGGATGGAATATCATGCACGTACTCAATTTCACCTACTAGCCAGTCCTTTGGAGACATTGGTGGCAGCGGAAGCTTAAGTGTGACTTCATCAGGTGATTGTAGTTGGACAGCAATGAGCAATGATGACTGGATAACAGTTACTTCAGGCAATAGTGGCAGTGGATCAAGAATAGTGGCATATTCAGTTGCTGCCAATCCCGACGCCAGTTTCAGAACAGGGACCATAACCATTGTCGGTGAGACATTCACAGTGACCCAGGATGGAATATCATGCACGTACTCAATTTCAGCTACTAGCCAGTTATTTGGAGACATTGGTGGCAGCGGAAGCCTAAGTGTGACTTCACCAGATGATTGTAGCTGGACAGCAACGAGCAATGATGACTGGATAACAGTTACTTCAGGTGATAGTGGCAGTGGATCAGGAACAGTAGGTTATTCAGTTGCTCCCAATCCTGACGCCAGTTCCAGAACAGGGACCATGACCATTGCCGGTGAGACATTCACGGTAACCCAGGATGGAATATCATGCACGTACTCAATTTCACCTACCAGCCAGTCCCTTGGAGACATTGGTGGCAGCGGAAGCCTAAGTATGACTTCACCAGGTGATTGTAGTTGGACAGCAACAAGCAATGATAATTGGATAACAGTTACTTCAGGCGATAGTGGCAGTGGATCAGGAACAGTAGGTTATTCAGTTGCTGCCAATCCCGACGCCAGTTCCAGAACAGGGACCATGACCATTGCCGGTGAGACATTCACGGTAACCCAGGATGCTATTGATGTCGAAGCATCAGAATCGAGCAGTGGAACTCCTCCATCGATCGACTATCAGTGGGCACTAAGTGTCAATGGTGGCAGCATCAACCCAGGTGATGATGGGACTAATGGCGACATGAAAACACAGGTGATGCCAATAGTTGGCAGTGGAATGGATGAATCTGAGAAACATTTCAAGAAATATGTAGTAGTTTCTGATCTAAACGGTATAGATGATATTGCTGAAGTCTATGAGCAGTTAAGAGACCCTAACGGCGTTGCAATGGGACCTGAAGTATTGGCTACCGATATAACTGCAGATAATGCAACGTGGACAGAAGCTATCAATCAGGCATATGCTAATAATTTGATAACAGAGGTTGCTAAAGATGATATGCTAGACAGACTAAAATCTGTAAATGCAAGTCTTAAGATCTATGTAGTTGATAACTATCTGACAAATCATGACGCACCTGGCGATTATCAAGTGTATTTCAAGGTTGTCGATAAGGGAAGCGGTTTTGAAGAGAATAGTAATATGACGAACAGCATAGGATTGTTAATTGTTGAATACATGAGCCTTAAGGCTTTTGAGATTGACTTTACGACAATTAATTATGGACCAGTACTTGTAAATTCAAGAAAAGTAATTGCTGGTGATGAGGATTGGAATACACCTGACAGACCAACTATTAAGAATCAGGGTAATGTAGATATCAACCTCGTAGTTGGTGCTTCTAGTATGTGGGGACAAGACCCAGATACAGTTTCCAAAGAACTCCCTGCAGACTATCTTGGTGTTGAATTTATGGGTGAGCATGTCAATTCCATATATGCCGTCCTACCCAGTTTGCCGGGATCAGGTTTAGCGTCCCCAGTGACACTGCAAGGCGTGTTAACTCCATGCACAGCAACACAGATCAGCTTTGATATGTGGATTGATCCGGCATATGGAGTCCCTGCAAATGCCTATGCAGGTACTATAGACATAACCATCGCATAGTACTACCGAGATAAAAGTGAGTATTAGATGAAATAGAGTATCCGACCAAGTCAATCCCCACGCCAGGTAACCACAACATCATCGGGCCTGTAATTGGGCCGCACATGTGATTCATTTAGCGGCAACAGGGTATGCTGCTCGAACATCAGCAGCCCAAGGTATGCTATCATACTGCCGTTATCACCCATGAACCGCCGCTCAGGCACATAAAACGAAATGCCCCGCTCATTACACATTATCCCAAGCATCTCCCTCAGCCGCATATTGGCACCCACACCGCCCGCAAGCAGTATCTCGTTCTTACCGGTATGTGCCACTGCCCTTTCCGTGACCTCCACCAGCATGGCAAATGCGGTCTCCTGGAATGAAAAACACACATCTTCTATAGAAGACGTTTTCAGGGCAGCGGATGCGGCAGTGGACAGGCCCGTAAATGAAAAGTCCATTCCCTTCACAACATAGGGAAGCGGCACATAGGATGATGCATTTTTAGCAAGCTCCTCTATCTTGGGACCGCCCGGATGTTGTAATCCCGCACCCCTGGCAAATTTATCAAGGGCGTTGCCGATACCGATATCCAGTGTTTCTCCGAACACACGGTAACGCCTGGCCCTGTAAGCCAGTACCTGGGAATTTGCCCCGCTCACATACAGTACCACCGGGTCCTGTGATGGTGTCTTCCAGCGCCCCACTTCTATATGTGCAACGCAGTGGTTCACGCCGATAAGTGGTATGTCGAGTGAAAGGGATAGTGCCCGGGCCGCAGTGGCAGCGGTGCGCAGGCACGGTCCCAGCCCCGGGCCCTGGGAAAAAGCTATAGCATTGATATCGCCGGGGGCAATTCCTTTATCCCTGGCATTTGCAAGTACTGCAGATATTACGCTCTTAATGTGGTCAGCATGGTGCTGGGATGCTTCCCTGGGGTGGATGCCTCCTGTTGGTGGAACATACGTAGAGGTTACTTCGGTTATTACATCAAATGTGTCCACAATGGCTGCACTCAAGTTCCATGCAGTCCCTTCTATACCTAATATTATGGGTTTGGTTGGTCCGTTCAAAAGAGTGCCCCTGTATAGTGATATTTTTAGGCTAAGAAGGTGTGATTACGCTTAAATATTTAGTTTTTTGACTACAGTATTTCCTGGACTTTCCGAGCTACTTTATCCAGTTCAGGGATTATCGGGTCCAGTTTTGTGTCAGGTTCGATCAGTACGGCAACAAGAGCCTTTGGTCCTGCTCGGGTTGCAATTAGCCGTTCATTGGGATAATCAATGATAACCCTTAAACAATTCTGCCCGGATCTTGGTACGGCAATATCTGCAGTTCTCAACATTGTTGCTGAGGCCTTTGCGTATTTTTCTATATTGTATTCGGCAGGCTGGCTAAAGATATAGCCGTCCTGGCTGGCGACAAGTGACATCTTCACTCCCCCTAAGTTCGACAGGTCTTGTCTTACCCACTGGAACATATTGTCCATAATTTTATTTCGAGACATATCTGGCAGGTCAATAGCTTATAAGAATAATTGATGCTGAAGGGGCAATAAATCTTTCCCTCGTATTCAAGAAAATGTAAATTTCAAACAGTATACAATCCAATCTTGTATATCCTGTCAAAATATTTGATTGATACTAAGAAAATTACCTACATCTATATAGAAATGCGTTAATAATTTTCTATACTTTAAAAAAGGCTTACAGGACAGAGCTGCCCTGAATAAAGGTTTATAATGTTCCAAATATCATATTATTTTTGTTATTTTGGAAGGATGGATGGTGTTTATTTTAAAATTGTATGTATCTATCTTAATAACACCTTCATGTATGTCTACGATCTCACCCACGTGGATTTTATTGTCAAATCCCCATAATACCTTTACACGGTCACCAATTGTTATATTCTTTCCTTTAGAATCTAATATCATTAATTCATCCACCCAAATTCATGTATAAATTATATGTCTACTTTTTTGGCAATTAATAGTATTAATATTTTATGTAATTTTTTTTTCCCTGTTATGTAGTTCTATATGGTGAAAAGAATATGATTTTTCTACTGAATATGGGGATAAATGTATCTTCGGGAACAATAATTGCTGAATGAACTGGGTTTTTCTAGAATAATTTAAGTAGTTTAAATTTCTAAATATATCTTCTATGGCAATGTCTAAGAAGGATATGGGAAGGAAGAGTGCCAAGAAAAAGGCACAATTAGCAGAACTTGAAAAACTGGCTGCTTCCGGAAGTGGTGATGCTAAGAAGAAACTTGCAAAAGCCAAGAAAAAGATGAAATGATCATTTGAGGATGTTGAATGATTTTTCTGGACCAGTTTTTACAATAGCATAAGTTTCATCTTCAATATGATGCCAAACATTGTAAAATAATGAACAAAAGATATTTTTATTACACTATGTAATTCAAGAAAATTTGAAGGTGCGGGGGGAGGGATTCGAACCCTCGGATTCCTTCGAAACAGGGTCCTAAGTGCTATTCACATTATGGCATAAGGCTTATATCAGGGTAAAGCATATTATACAGTATGAACCCGCCAAAATTTACCGGAAAGAATAAGCAGATAATGAGTGACTGGCAGCGTTCACTTGAACTTAAAGGCCAAAAACCCTTAACGATCTGGGGCAAGCAGTGGAAAATTTACCGCTTCCTGAAACAATATGATTTCAAACCAGCTGATGAGATCACTAAAAAAGACATAGAGGATTATATCATTTACCGAAGGAAGAACAACAAGCCCAAAACCGTACATAACGATATTGTCGATATGCGGCTGTTTTTCAGGTGGCTGCAGCCTGAATGTGATTACTTTGATGATATTAAGACAACTGCGCCCAGAAACCGCTTACCGGTAGAACAATTGATAGTACCCGATGATATCACAGGCTTAGTAGCTGCCTGCCAGAGCCAACGAGATAGGGCTATCGTTATGCTGACATGGGACAGTGCGGGCCGCCTGGGGGAAGTTTTGGGCTTGAATGTCGGCGGCGTTCAATTTGATAAATACGGGGCTGTTGTCATTGTGGACGGCAAGACTGGACAGCGGCGCATAAGATTAATTGATAGTGTCCCTGACTTGCAGGCGTGGCTTAATATGCATCCCTGCAGGGAAGATATTAAAGCGCCTCTTTTTGTGACTACCCGGAAGTATGGCGATGCCCCCAGGCGGTTAGATCACCACACAGTTCAGAATCTCTTTAAGTCCTTGGCAAGAAGGGCAGGGATAAAGAAAAATGTGCATCCGCATGCACTGAGGCACGGCAGGCTTACGGACCTGGTTAAAAAGGGATTCTCTGAGATGGAACTTAGGATAATCGCCGGATGGGAAGATAACAGCGACATGCCGGCAGTATATATTCATCTTTCAGGTGCGGATGTAGAAAATAAAATACTTGAAAAGAACGGTCTCATCGAGCCTAATGAGGAGATAAAAACACCACCTACCAAACCGAAAGAGTGCCCTCGATGCAAGACAAAGAATGCCTATGATGCTCAATACTGTATGACTTGTTCTGCTGTTCTCGATCCCAAAAAAGCAAAGGAGATTGAAGATAGAGAAATTGAAAAATCAAATGAAATTGAGGATTTGAAAAGGCAATTCGAAGGACAACAAAAACTCTTGATGGAATTCAGTAAAACAATTCTATTGATGTCAGACCGAGGGGATGAACGAAATCCAGAAGATTATGACATCGAGTATGTTCGCCCAGATGTAATGCCCACTTCGAACAAGAGTGTGGAAGAAATCGAAGAAATTGTCAAGAACTTCGATGTGAATAAGAAAAAAGCCGTTGAAGAAGCCTTGAAAAAGAAGAACTCACCTACCATACCAACGCAACAGGTTTGAGCATTCTCTCATTCATCGCATCAATAGTGAGAAAGCCTCTGTTATATCGTGAAATTGATCAAAGTCCCAGACTGGGCATTGTTTTAACAGCAACTAAATCTGGTGCTTTGCCATTGATTTCTTGTTCAATGTGCTTGTTAAACGCTAACAGAATCACAGATTTGTCACTTGGGATGCATTTAAGGGCATTTACGATTTAGTGGTCTTTCCAGTTTCAGCAAGTGCTAATATCTCTGATATGCTGTCCATTTAGGGGGTTCAAATCCCCCCCGAGGCTTCTATGTCCTAATGTACAAAAAGCCCACATTTCGAGGTATTTTACCTTATGAAATAAAC
>JAUWRA010000022.1 GCA_030610815.1 Methanosarcinales archaeon | reverse complement strand
CCGACCTGTCTCACGACGGTCTAAACCCAGCTCACGATCTCCTTTAATAGGCGAACAACCTCACCCTTGGCCGCTGCTGCACGGCCAGGATGGAAAGAACCGACATCGAGGTAGCAAGCTTCCGGGTCGATATGTGCTCTTGCCGGAAACGACTCTGTTATCCCTGAGGTAGCTTTTCTGTAGTCAATGACCCCCATCAAGGAGGTACATTGGTTCGCTAGACCCGACTTTCGTCTCGCGATTCCTTGCTTTGCGAAATCACGTAAGGCTGACTTATGCTCTTGCACTCTTCAGTGGGTTTCCGACCCACTTGAGTCAACCTTTGGGCGCCCTTGATATCTTTTCAAGGGCGTGGCGCCCCACCCAAACTGCCCACCTACAGGGGTCCTCATCTCTGAGTTAGAGCCATAATCTTAAAAGGGTAGTATCCCATTGGCGGCTCCACCCCGGCTGGCGCCGGGGTTTCGATGCCTCCTACCTATACTGTACATCCAAAATCACAACTCAGCTGCAGGCTGCAGTAAAGCTCTACGGGGTCTTCACTTCCCCCTAGAGGTCTCTAGACTCTGCACTAGAATGTAAAGTTCACCGGATTCTGGCTAGGGACAGTAGAGCTCTCATTGATCCATTCATGCAAGCCGCCAATTAAGCGGCAAGGTACTACGCTACCTTAAGAGGGTCATAGTTACCCCCGCCGTTGACAGGCCCTTCGCCCCGTTGAACCGGGTTTTCAGGTACCTGCACTGGGCAGGATTCACTGACCGTACTAGTCCTTTCGGAGTTGCGGTCAGCTATGTTGTTATTAGACAGTTAGAGCTCCCTGGTCACTGCGACCTGCCGTCTTCACGGCAGGCACTCCTTCTTCCGAAGTTACGGAGCTAATTTGCCGAATTCCCTTAGCCAGTGTAATTCCGACACGCCTTAGCCTTTTCAGCTAGGGGCACCTGTGTCAGTTCTCGGTACGATCATTTAGGCTCCCTTTTCACGGTCACCTGGGATAAGTTGACTTTCGCCATCACACATTCTCCTGCTTCTCGCCATTACGGCTCTCCACAAGTTTCGGTGCTTAGACAGCCTGACATATGACTGCTCAACCTACCCGGATGCGTCAGTTTAATTGCCTAAACGGTACAGGAATATTAACCTGTTTCCCTTTCGATGTACTCGACTTACGGTACATCTTAGGATCGACTAACCCTCGGCTGACGATCATTGCCGAGGAAACCTAGCCCCTACGGCGATCGGGATTCTCACCCGACTTTGCTGTTACTACTGCCAGGATTTTCATATCCGAATGGTCCACAGGACCTCACGGCCCTACTTCTACCCAAACGGATTGCCTTCCTACAAAATCACATTTCTGTGTTCCATGGTATCGGTGGTCGGCTTGAGCCCCGTCCATTTTCGGGGCCCTAAACCTCGACTGGTGGGCTGTTACGCACTCCTTAGAGGATAGCTGCTTCTAAGCTAACCTTCCAGCTGTCTTGGGCTTAGGACACCCTTTAGTGTTGACACTTAGCCGACACTTGGGGACCTTAACCATGGTCTGGGTTGTCTCCCTCACGGACTACAGGCTTACCCCGTAGCCCGGACTCCGACCTTCTACGACGACGGCGGTTTTGGAGTTTGAGAGGGGATCGAGGAATTTCTTCCCCGGGTTCCCCATTCAGTGCTCTACTCCGCCGACTATCTCCAGTCAGGCCATGCTGCGACATGTTTCGGAAGGAACCAGCTATAACCTAGCTCGATTGGCCTTTCACCCCTAGACACAGGTCACGCGAATGATTTGCAGATCAATACCGCTTGCGGCCCTCCACGTAGGTTTCCCCACGCTTCAGCCTGCCCACGCCTAGATCGCTAGGATTCGGGTAGTATCCTAGTGACTCCACGCACTTGTATACGCCGCGCCTCACCCGAAGGTTGTGCGCTTGTTGCTTTCGCTTAGGCTAACCAAATTGGATTTGTTAACCTCGCCACTTGAATACACTCCCTGGCCCGTTCTTCAAAACGTATGATATAACGCCGGCAACACCATTCGTACTACAGCCTCACGACTGATTCCTTCATGGTGCAGATCCTTTCACGCCATATCGCTCCATCACCATCCGATTTCAGGCACTTTGCACCTCCCTTCTTGGGGTACTTTTCAGCTTTCGGTCACCCTACTATTACGCTATCGGTCTCAAGATGTATTTAGTTTTGGAAGTTGATGCCTCCCAAATTCCCGCGGGATTTCCGACCCACGGTACTCAAGACACCGGTCACAATCCCTCGATTTACGTCTACGTGACTATCACACTCTATGGTCTGACGTTCCAGACAAGTTCGACTTCATCGACTGGGATTGTAATTGACCGGGCTTATAACACCACATGTCCCTACTGTTTCCAGAAGGGATTCAGTTTGAACTCTACCGGTTTCACTCGCCGTTACTTACGGCATCTCAATTGATTTCTTTTCCTGCCCCTACTAAGATGTTTCAGTTCGGGGCGTTCCCGATCATGACTGATCAACACAGATGTGTTTGGATGTCCTATTAGGAAATCCTCGGTTCAAAGGCTCCATGCACCTCGCCGAGGCTTATCGCAGCTTGGCACGTCCTTCATCGGCTCTTGAGCCCAGCCATTCACCGGATGGTATATTTACCAGAATCCGCTTTACTATATTTCAGTAAGCGTCCAGTTTGCACTTCGCTTATACACGGTATCATACAACTTGATCACAGGTCTTGTGATCCGCTCTCAACCCTTCCTTAAGGCCATTACGACCCTAAGTGCATTGGTTTATGAATATTATTTGTTCAGCCATCTTTCCATATCACGAGCATTGTCCACATATGGAACCTGCAAAGTTTCATATGTGTGCGACCCGCTACTGGTCAGAGTAGCTGCAATGGACCCGCTGGGACTCGAACCCAGGGCCTCTGCCTGTTTTGCGTAGGGTACTTTCGCACCCTCAGTTGCAAAGGCAGCGATCTTCCAACTGATCTACGAGCCCTCTGATGTGTTTGGCCTGCCAACATTAATTAAACGTTGGCGACCCAACGGGATACATCAGTTGACTTCGTGGCCATCGAATCATTCATTCATTGTACTGGCAGTTTTTCGGCTTCTGATCGGCAGTGCGTCCAGATCAAATGTCTGGGCGTTGCGTTAGGAGGTGATCCAGCCGCAGATTCCCCTACGGCTACCTTGTTACGACTTAACCCCACTTGCGAAGCCCAGGTTCGAACGTGTCATAAACACGCCCTCACCCAGACCTCACTCGCATGGTTTGACGGGCGGTGTGTGCAAGGAGCAGGGACGTATTCACCGCGCTATGTTGAAACGCGATTACTACGGATTCCAGCTTCATGAGGGCGAGTTACAGCCCTCAATCCGAACTACGGTTGGGTTTCGGAGATTACCGTCCCTTTTCAGGGTAGGTGCCCATTGTCCCAACCATTGTAGCCCGCGTGTAGCCCGGGAGATTCGGGGCATACTGACCTACCGTAGCCCGTTCCTTCCTCCGCTTTAGCAGCGGCGGTCCCCACAGTGTACCCATCGTTCCAGAGAACATGCTGGCAACTGTGGGCGCGGGTCTCGCTCGTTGCCTGACTTAACAGGATGCTTCACAGTACGAACTGACGACGGCCATGCACCTCCTCTCAGCGATTCAGGTAAGACCTTCAGCCTGACCTACATATTGCTGTCGCACCCGGTGAGTTTTCCGGCGTTGAATCCAATTAAACCGCAGGCTCCACCCGTTGTAGTGCTCCCCCGCCAATTCCTTTAAGTTTCAGCCTTGCGACCGTACTTCCCAGGTGGCTCGCTTAACGGCTTCCCTGCGGCACCAAACACGGTCGCACCGTGTCTGACACCTAGCGAGCATCGTTTACAGCTAGGACTACCCGGGTATCTAATCCGGTTTGCTCCCCTAGCTTTCGTCCCTCACCGTCGGACCCGTTCTGGTAAGGCGCCTTCGCCACAGATGGTCCCCCAGGGATTACAAGATTTCACTCCTACCCCTGGAGTACCCCTTACCTCTTCCGGTCCCAAGCCTGACAGTATCCCTTAGAAGCCTGACAGTTAAGCTGTCAGATTTCCCAAAGGACTTATCAGGCCGGCTACGGACCCTTTAGACCCAATAAAAACGGCTACCACTCGGGCCGCCGGTGTTACCGCGGCGGCTGGCACCGGTCTTGCCCGGCCCTTGCTAACAAATGATTTTTAACCATCTGGACAGCCAACATTTGATGCTGGCACTCGGGGTTCCCTTATCGCGGTTTCCCGCATTGTAAAGTGTTCGCGCCTGCTGCACCCCGTAGGGCCTGGATTCGTGTCTCAGAATCCATCTCCGGGCTCTTGCTCTCACAACCCGTATCCGTCGTCGGCTAGTAGGTACGTTACACCCACTACAACCTGATAGACCGCAGATCCATCCTTAGGCGCCGGAGCTTTGAACCATAGGGCATTCCAGCGTCTATGGCTTATCCGGTATTATCCCCAGTTTCCCGGGGTTATTCCGGTCCTAAGGGTAGGTTATCCACGTGTTACTGAGCAGTTCGCTATGTTCACGAAGAACATTTAACTCGCATGGCTTAATCGAACCCCGATAGCAGTAGCCTCTGGCAGGATCAACCAGAATTGTTGATCACACACAAAGGAAATGATTTTTATCGGAATTTTTGGGTTTTGGTGTATTGTCCAATTAATTCCCGATAATGTATGTATATACACTACCGATCAGAATTAACCGAACTGCCAATACTAACGTCGGACGAGAAAGTTCCATCTCGTCTCCATTTATGATTGTGCCAAGGTCGGAGAGCAACCCTTCACTTTCGGGACAATTCCCAAAATCCGGGTCGACGCCGGGAAATGACCTCGGCAAATAAGGTGGTGATAAATGAATGCAAATATTATATTAATATTTTGCATCTGTCCCCTGCATGCGATTTTTAATCACACACTGGGCTTTTCTATATATATTCAATGGTATATAAGGCTTTTCTAGCCTGTTAAATGCGATGTTTGCGCAAGTTAAATAATACCTGATATAGATAATTTCTCAGCAGGACAGGTATGGTAGCCAGCCCAATTGAGCGAACCCCTACAAAGGGACATTAGTATATAACCATTGCGGTTAGTATCGTTTTTTATCTTTTTTTAATGGAAACATTAGCTCGTTTTTTAAGGATATGAAAGTAAATATTTTCATGCAGCCTTATAAAATGCAAATGAAGTGAACATTTTCTTGAGATATCCCTGTACAATTTCAACCTTTTGAACCGCTTCTGTGGAAACTATCGTGGTCCATCCGGTTGCCACAGGTTACTTCTTAGCAGTCAGGATCGGCCTATCAGGCATATCCTATACCCTGTAATGCATATACACAGTACCGCCCTTCTAAGGCGCAACTCAGACGCATCAGCCTCACTACCTGTGTTCAGCCGACGCATGCGGCGGTTTGGTTCTAGAGGCGGCAACCGATGCAGCCGCGACAGGAGTGGTGGATAAGGAAGTGCACCCGGTGCGGGTGGGCGCAAGTGTTTGAATGAAATCTAAAAAGGACGACGCTGCTAACGCACGGAGGCGACACCCTCCCCCGTAACGAAGCAGAACGCGCATCGAAATTTTAAACGCCGTCGTCTTTACGTGTAGGTGGAAGTAGTGGAACGCGCCGCCCCCGGCGAGTTGGTTGCTTAGGTCTTGGTCTACTTATCTGGCTTTGTCCACGCACGCCTGCGGTCAAGACTGCCCCCGGCCAGTCTCCTGCCTGAGTTCGGACTGCGCGCGGGCAGCATGTACTGTTGATAGGGATGCGCCGCCGGTTTGGTTGAAGAGACACCATCAGAGGAAGGTGCGGCAGGAATAGTGGCTCAAGCAATATGCACGCTGCCTCTGGTAGGGTGTCAAAGGCGGCAACGGCCCAGGCTAGCGCTCCTGCCACCTTGGCTTTCACCTTCTTCAGGAATTGTAACCCCTTTCTACTTTACCCCTTTACCACTTACAACTCGCTGCAAAGCTAAAACATTGCGAAACCAGATGGCTGGGCGTGCGTAAGGTGCACAGCCGATATGTAGAATTACCTGCCCGAAGGGCAATTGCAAAAAAAGATTCTAAATCTAAAAAAAATGACTGAAGGGATGATTATTAAAAATCACCCCTTGCCCATACGTTAATGACTCGATGCCGCATACCGCTCAGCAATGAGCGCCCGGGTCAGCCTGAACTGGACCTTATGCTTGTCCCAGTCATACTTAGCACCCAAAAACTTAATGAGCCGCTTCTTGGTAGCACCTTTCAGTTCATTGGCCTCCATCATCTCATTCACAAACACCTTTTCCTGTTCCTTATCAAGCTCAACCATTTACACCGCCTCCGTGGAAACAATAGTGGTCCATTCGGTCGCCACAGGTAATTTCTTAGCAGTCAGGATCAGCCCATCAGGCATATCCTCTACCCTGTAACGCATATTCACAGTACCCGCATCCGAGGTCAGTGCGATCATACCGCCCTTGCTAAGGCCCAGCTTATTGACCATGTTCATATTGACCATCACGAAGTCGTTATCATCGGACTGGTCGAACCACATGAACGGATTGTACAAATATATCAGGTTGCCTTTTTCCTCAACAGGCCCGATATCCAGGACCTCACAGGCAAGCTCCTTGTATTTTGGTTTTGTATATTTCTGGACTATGCTTTCAAGCACATTATTATGCAGGTTCTGGTAATCCATAGCCTCACCGCCCAGGTTCTGGCTCAGAGTAGACATCGCATCAATACCAGTAGTACTCTCACCGGAATTGTTCAGCAGCAGTCCTTCCACATTCATGAAACTGCCCGCCTTTGCATACAAAGGTTCAGTAGCTATCACGATGTCAGCCATTTTGTTCACAGGACCATCCCTGGAAGAAATTACGATCAGGTTGTCCAGCTTCGTCAAGGTCGCAGCCACAGCATCCCCATCAGGCATCAGTTCGATCGGATCGCTGTTAAGAGTTACCAGCGTCTTTATACTGCCTTCATTGATGCCGTCCATGATCTCAGAGATACCTTTCTGTCCGGTACCCTTGCACAGCAGGTCAACACCCGTAGCATTCACAAAAGGTTTCATGAACAGTATCTTGGCCTGGGTCTTCAATGCCAGGTTCAGCATCCGCTTAACCCATCCCGGATCAGTATTGGGATGCACATCTGCTATAATGACAGACTCGCTGTCCAGTCCCAGCTCACTCTCGTACAGATCCGGATCGATATACCTGTTCTCATCTGCAAGATGCAGGTCTTTCCAGCCTACAGAAACCACAGACGCCCCGATCTTCTTGGCAGCCAGTATTCGCCTGACCAGCAGTGGATACTGGATATAAGGGTCAACGAACAGTGCGATCCTGTTCGCACTCTCGATCTCATCGAGTGTAATACCCACACCAACGGTAGGATGGCATTCCGTAGGAAGTTCTGAATACACGCCCATTCCGGTATTGACCACAGTCCCAAGCGCATCAGCGACCTTGCTGAAAGCCAGGGATTCCTCGTTTGTAGTATTCCCGACACCAAGCATGGTAACATCAGCACCCTTAAGCTTATCAGATGCAGCCTTTACCGCATCCTCGACACTCGACTCCGTTCCATCCACCATACTGGTAGCTTTTGAGTAATGGTGGGCCAGCTTCATCCCGAACCTGCACAGTTTGCCCAGGTTCGCAGGACTACTCTTCATAAAATCAACAGCGAGTGCACCCTCCTCATCTTCCCTCATATAAAGGCCGCAACCCATATTGCATCCAGGGCACACGGTCTGGTATACATTTCCTATCATTTTAATATCACCTCGAAGAACGGAGGAACATCATCAACATTCATACCCGGCGTATACTCTCGCTTGCGCTGTGAAGGAATAGCAAAACTGCTTTGCAGAAGAGTAATTGGAATATCAGACGGACACACATCACTGCACTGCCCGCATGCAATGCAACTGTCAGACAAGTGCAGCAGCCGTACCATATGATACATGCTCATCTTGTAATTGTCAACAAGGGAATGGAACATAGTACACTTGGAATCCTCGCCGCAGGCACAAACCGGACATACCTCCTTGCACGCCCCGCAATCGATACAATCTGCCATTGGCTCCATGTAATATTGCATACGCTCTTCATCAGGTATCTCAGGGAATATCTCCTTTTCAAGAGTGTTGCCAAGATTAACCATGACATCGTTTACTTTCGCCCTTATCGCAATCGCCTTATCACTGGCTGGTTCCACTTCTATCCGACCCGCTTCAATTGCGTTGTCAAGAAGTTTTACACCCTTATCGTTCATCACCTGGCAGAAAGTTGCACTGCCTGCTTTATCCCCGATCACACCCCAGTTACCACATGCAAGATCTGCATTCACAGGTATCTTAAGCGTACAATAACGACAGCTTTCTCGCCTTCCGAATCCGGCTTCTTCCAGTTCATCAATGGCTATAGCCATCTCTTCACCGTTTTTGGTCTTAAATATCAATTTACCCTTTTCGATTTCTTCGCCAACCACATCTTCAGGGTCAATATCATACATCTCAACAAGCATCTTCTTGGTAGTCACCGGATGCATACTGCCACCGCAGTTCAATCCCACGACATAAGTATTATCCAGGTCGATCATGCCACGCTTGGCCTGTTCAATAACAGCCTGTGCATCGCACGGTTTGGCAGGCATTGCAACCTTACGACCCATCGCATACTTGGCCAGGTTCACTGGCACAGAATGCAGACTGCCCGTAGATGCCAAAACCTCATCCACATCATCAGTGATGATAGGCACAGCTTCAAACTCGTTGATATGTTTCATTACCACAACATTCTCGACCAGTCCCTTCTCCAGGGCTGCGGCCAGTACGGCAGTTACCAGTCCACCGGAAGCACCGCGCTTGCGTACATCTTCGTTCGTGGCATATCCTACCAGCATATCTCCTACGTTAACCATCTTACTTCACCCCCGCAGGTTTAAGGGGACTGGGTCCCAGTTCCTTTACCTTTGCCGTAACATCATTGATGAAATTGGCGAACCTCTCGCCTTCACTGGCAGATATCCAGTTCAGGTGCAGCCTATCAGGCTCCAGGCCCAGTTGCTGTAACATCTCTTCTAAAAACTTATACTTCACTTCGGTCTTCTCATTGCCGTTCACGTAATGGCAGTCACCGATGTGGCATCCTGTGACCAGCACCGCATCTGCACCCTCCAAAAAGGCATTGAACACATGTAACGGGTCTATCCTGCCCGAGCACATGACCCTGATAACCCTGGTAGATGCAGGCTGCTGGAACCTGCCCATACCTGCCGTATCAGCTCCGCCGTAACTACACCAGTTGCAGCAAAACGCCACTATCTTGGGTTCCCATCCTTCTTCAGCCATGATCACACCTCCCCATAAGCAAATACATTCTTAACCTGTGCCAGAAGCTGTTCATTCTTGAAATGACTCTGGTCCAAAGCACCTGTGGGACACGCTGCCATGCAGGTACCGCAACCCTTGCACAGGGCCGTGAGGATCTTCAACTTATCATCTTCAATTGACAGCGCCTGGAATGGACACATAGGTACGCACACACCGCATGCCACACAGATATCATCATCCACTTTAGCAGTAATACCCTCGGTCATTGCCTTGCCCTGTGCTAAAAATCGTGTCGCACGGGCTGCACATGCACTGCCCTGGGATATGGAATATGGAATATCCTTAGGTCCCTGGGTCATACCACCGATAAAGATGCCGTCAAGTGTAGTGTCAACCGGTTTCAACTTCGGATGTGCTTCCATCATGAACCCGTCCGCGGCCTTACTTACCTTCAGGATCTGACGTATTGTCTCAGTACTCTCTGACGCCACCGCACCTACACTAAGTACCATCAGGTCAAGTTCAAGATTTACGATCTCATTGGTCAGGGTATCCTCTATCCTGGCAATAATATTATGATCCTCATTCTCGGTAACCTCTGCAGGTCTGCCTCTTATGAACCTGATACCCATATCCCTTGCCCTGTTATAGAACTCCTCATACATCCTGAAAGGTGTTCTCATATCCATATACATAATATATACTTCTGTTTCAGGATATTTTTCCTTGAGCAACTGGGCATTCTTCAATGAAGCCATACAACAGAAACTGGAACAATATATGTTAGAATTCTTATCCCTGCTACCAACACACTGTACAAATCCTATTCGCTTGGGTGGCTGCACATCGCTTGGTCGCACTACTTTACCCATAGTAGGTCCGCTGGCATTGATAAGCCGTTCAAACTCCATGGTAGTGATCACATTATCGTAAAAACCGAAACCAAAATCGTGGTTTGGTTCAGGATCGTACACATCATAACCTGCAGTCACCACAATAACACCCACATCAAGTTCAGAGAAGGTTTCCGTCTGATCCATATCAATAGCACCGCGCTCGCATGCTTTTATGCACGCTCCACAGTCAATGCAAATTGATTTATCCACCAGTGCCCGCAATGGCACTGCCTGGGGGAATGGGGTATAGATAGCCTTTCTGGTACCGATCCCTTCATTGAACTCAGTATATGGCACTTCAACAGGGCACTTTTCTGTACACAGTCCGCATCCGGTACACTCATCTATATTGAGATACCGCGGCTTATGCTTCACCTTTACCTTGAAGTTACCCACATAACCATCCACTTCCTCCACTTCGGAGTAGCTCATGATCTCGATATTCTCGTTCCTGGCCACTTCCACCATCTTGGGACCAAGAATACAGATACTGCAATCATTGGTCGGGAACGTCTTGTCGAGCTGGGCCATCTTGCCGCCGATCGAAGGTCCCTGTTCCACCAGATATACCTTAAATCCCATATCGCCAATATCCATGGCTGCCTGCATACCTGTGACACCAGCGCCTATAACCAGCGCTTTATTCGTCACCGGCACTTCGCTGGATTCTAAAGGCTCCAGCAGCGCAGCCCTTGCCACACCCATGCGGACAAGTTCTTTTGCCTTCCTGGTAGCGTCCTCTTTCTCCCACATGTGTATCCAGCTGCAGTGTTCCCTGATGTTCACGAACTCGAACAGGTATTGATTCAGTCCTGCTTCCTCTACACATGCCCTGAAAATGGGTTCGTGGGTCTTAGGCGTACATGACGCCACAAGCACACGGTTCAGATTCAGATCCTTGATGGCATTCTTTATCTCTGCCTGTCCCGCATCACTGCATGTATATTTATTAACCACGGCTGTGACCACATTTGGAAGAGTGGAAATATAATCTGCCACTGCATAACAGTCTACCGCACCTGCGATGTTCACACCGCATTCGCAGATGAAAGCTCCAATTCTCAATTCCTCTGATTCTTCATTTGTTATTGCTTCTTGTTCTGTCATGTTATTCCTCCTTCGCTTTTTCCTTTAGAGGATTAGGGCCCAGTGCCCTTATCTTTTCTACAAAATCAGTAATAGTCTCCTGGAATTTCTTACCCTCGGCTGCTGAGACCCACTCCAGACGGAGCCTGTCCTTCAGACCGAGGTGTTCTAATGCATCTACAATCTCCTTCATCCTCTCATCAGTATGGATATTACCTTCGATATAGTGGCAGTCGCCTATATGGCAGCCTGTCACCAATATACCGTCAGTGCCTTCCTTTAAAGCTTCAAGGATATGTATAGGTTCCACCCTGCTGCTGCACATCACCCGTATGATGCGGTTGTTTGTGGGATATTGCAATCGTGATACACCTGCAAGATCGGCACCAGCATAACTGCACCAGTTGCAGCAGAATGTTAATATATCAGGTTCGAAATCGCTCATTTATATCCCCTCCCCATAGGCTTTTATTACAGCCATTATCTGGGGTGTTGTGAAATGTCTTGCAGTTATTGCACCAGTCGGGCACTCAGCAGCGCAACTTCCGCATCCCTTGCACACAGCCGGGTTGATCTCGCTCTTCTTTGTGATATATATGATCTCCTCGGTCTCAACTGTGACCTCTTTAAGCTCAGGTGCTTTATACGGACATACCAGGGTACATCGGCCGCAGCCAATGCACAGGTCAGGGTCAACCACTGAAACATTTCCTATAGTTTCAAGGAAATCCCTTGAAAGGATAGTACACGCACGGGATGCAGCGGCAGATGCCTGGCTGACAGATTCGTCGATCAGTTTGGGTGCCTGTGATGTCCCTGCAAGGAACACACCATCGGTCGCACATTCTACTGGTCGCAGTTTAATATGCGCCTCCAGGAAGAACCTGTTAGCATCCAGCGTTACCTTGAACATCGGTGCGAGCAGTTCATTGGTCTCAGGAGTGACCATAGGTGCACTCAGGACCATCAGGTCGTAATTGATCTCGAAATCCATATTCATCAGGTGATCGAATATACGCACTGTTTTCTCGCTCACTTCCGGTTCCTTATCCTCGGTATAGCGCATGAATACCACACCAAGTTCCCTGGCTTTGGTATACAGTTCCTCCCATACCCCGAAGGTCCTGATATCCCTGTATAACATAGTAACATTCCTACCGGGATCGGATTCTTTTAGCCGGATGGCATTCTTCATAGCAACAGTGCAGCATGCCCTGGAACAGTAAGGCCGATCATCATTTCGCCCGCCGGCACACTGTATTATCACCACGTTCTTGGCATCCACACCCTCATCCAGCATCTGTTCAAGCTGGCTCTGGGTTATGATATTTGAATATTCGCCGTATGAGAAGTAACCTTCAGGCTGAAGTTCATTGGCACCGGTAGCAATAATAGCTACACCGAACTCGATATCTTCATCAATATTCGCACCTTTGATGTGGCCCTTGAAATTACCCATAGAACCTTCCTGCTCGGTCAGTTCAGTTTCTTTGTACACAGCAATATTCGGGTTGGATTCCACTTTCTGTATTAAGGGTTCCAGCACCTCTTTGGTAGTGCGTCCATCCTGGAGCTGCGTGAAATTACGTAGCATACCTCCCAGCTCAGACTCTTTCTCAAGAAGCGTCACTTTGAATCCATTTTCAGCAATATCAAGTGCAGCATTCATACCAGCGATACCTCCGCCGATCACAAGAGCGTCCTTATTGAACTCAATTTTCTCCTGATATAGCGGCTGAAGCAGATTAGCCCTTGAAACACTCATCCTGATAATATCCTTGGCCTTTTTAGTGGCTTCTTCTTTATTATTCTGGTGGACCCAGCTGCAGTGTTCCCTGATATTTGCCAGTTCGAACAAATACGGGTTAAGACCAGCTTCCATCAGTGTTTCCCTGAACAGAGGCTCATGGGTTCTAGGTGTGCATGATGCAACTACCATATGGTTCAGGTTATGTTCCTTGACCAGATCCGCAATACCTTCCAGACTGTCCGTACTGCAGGCATATACTTCCTCTTTTGCGAACACAACATGCGGCAGTGTCTTTGCATACTCTACAACATCAGGTACATCTACTATATTACCAATGTTTATCCCGCAGCGGCATACTACCACACCGGTCCTGATCTCATCCCCCATATCCTTCTCAGGCGGGTACTTTTTCTCGGTTACCAGAGTCCCTCTTTCACCGGATAACAACGATGATGCTTTACTTGCAGCGCCGCTGGCATCTGCCACAGTGTCAGGGATGTCCTTTGGAGCCTGCATGGCACCGCAAACGAAAATACCTGGTTTTGACGTCTCTAACGGACTGTCTATCTTTGTTTTGACAAAATCGTTATCATCCATCTCCACGCCTGCAATCTTTGCCAGGTTCTTGCTGCTCTCAGATGGTGTAAGTCCGATAGACAGCACGATCATACCAAACTCTTCGCGTTTGATCCCGCTGCCGTCCTCTGCCTCATACTTCAATGATACTTTATCTGTTACAGGGTCAACTTCCACACCAGACGGCCGGCTGTTGATAAAGCGTATTCCCGTCTCATTCTTGGCCTTCTGGTAGAATTCCTCGAATCCCTTACCAAAAGCCCGTATATCAATATTGAAAATAGTAGTCTCAAGATCAGGATCATGTTCCATGGCCACCATAGCTTCTTTGGTGGCATACATACAGCAAACACTGCTGCAGGTATTGCGTCCTATCTCAGGACTCCTGGAACCTACACACTGTATCCAGGCTATCTTTTTCGGATGTGAACCATCAGCAAGTGTTATATGACCTTCGAAGGGTCCTGATGAGCTCAGTTGCCTCTCGAATTCCAGGGATGAGACCACACTGGGATGGTCGATCCTGTACTGCTCCAGGTTTGAAGCATCGTAGGGTTCGAACCCTGTATTCAGGATAACACTTCCCACATTGATGTCTATCTCTTTGTCTGTATCCTCATAGTTAATAGCATCGTTCTCGCATGCTTTCTGACAGTTGCCGCATTTACCCTTGGTCAGATATATACAGTGTTCTGCATCAATGGTATATATTCTCGGCACTGCTTGCGGGAATGCCAGGTAGATGGCTTTCCTGTTATTCTGGCCTTCATTGTATTCATCAGGCACTTTAACCGGACATTTGGAAACGCATAACTCACATGCTGTACATTTGTCAGGATCCACGTATGTGGCCTTCTTCTTAACAGTTACTGTGAAATCACCGGGTTCACCTGTGATTCCTGTGATCTCACTGTAGGTCAGGAGTTCAATATTAGGATGGCGGGCCACTTCAGCAAGTTTGGGAGACAGCGTACACATCGAACAGTCCAGTGTGGGGAATGTCTTATCCAGCTGGGCCATCTTGCCTCCAATGGTTGTGCTGCTCTCGATCAAATAAACCTTCAATCCGCTGCTTGCCAGATCAATGGCACTCTGGATACCAGCTATTCCTCCGCCGGCAATAGCCACAGCACCCACTAATTTACTCATTTGCACCACCTCTGATCCTCTCGATCTTTTTATTGAATTCTTCATTTATTATCAGGTTCTGGTTAATACCCAGTTCATTCAGTGGAAGACCCATAGCAAGTCCCAGAAGCTGCGAATAGTGGAGCACAGGTAGATCATATACCTTATCGAATTTCTTCTTGATCTCTGTCTGGCCGACATCAAATTGCAGGTGACAGAATGGACATGCATCTATTATACAGTCGACACCGGCTGCTTTCATGTGCTCCAGTTTATTAACAGCCATCTGGAGCGAGGGTTCAAGTACAGCAGTACGTGCACCGCCGCCAGCTCCGCAGCATGCCATTTTATCCTCATAGTCCACGCTGGTAGCTCCTGTTGCTTCCACAAGTTCATCAAAGAACCTGGGGTTCTCTACACTTCCAAGATGCCTTTCCTTACTTGGTTTGACCAGATGGCATCCGTAGTGAAGGGCAACATTGAGGTCCATCGGAATGGTTACTGCTGCTTTGATCTTTTCAGGTCCTACTTCCCGGGAAAGGTACTCGATAATGTGGCGCACTTCGATTGTACCCTTGAACTCATGTCCGATCTCCTTTAGTATCTTATTTACTTCTTCTTTAAGTTCAGGGTCTTCTTTCATGATATTATTGGCATCGACAAGCGATCCGAAACACCCGTTACAGACAGTCAGGATATCCAGTCCCATTTCTTCTGACAGCGTTACATTCCTGGATGCCAGTGCCAGCCATGTGATCTTGTCAAATGACCGAAACACACCGGGAGCCGGACAGCAGGAAGCACCTTCAAGGTCTACCAGTTCAGTGCCCAGTTTTTCAAGTGTCTTTATAGTAGCAGCTTCTATGCCAGGATATCGGTTGGGTGCAATGCAACCCAGGAAGAATGATAATTTACTCATGATGTTTCCTCCTTCTCAGCAACAAGTTCATTAAAACCGGAAATCTTTAGCAGTTTCTGAACCTCGCCCAGTGCGTCCTCGAACTTATGCACAGTAGGTGGAGTATCATCCAGCCCTACGTCCTTGCGCTTCTCTTTAGCATCGTCATTGATAGGAACTGCATGTCCTAACTTGATCACAAGCTGGCTTACCTTCCTGTGATTATCAAGCATGATACCATTCTGGATCGCAATGGTCCTGATCTTTAGCAGGGTATCTACATTCTTAACACCCTGGGGACACCTCTCCTGGCACTTGTAACATGTAGTGCAGTACCAGAGATACGGGCTGTTCAACAGGGCGTCCTTCATGCCAAGGTTTGCCATACGCAGGAACTTACGGATATTGTATTCCGGTTCCTGTTCGGCCATGGGACATCCGGAAGTACATCCTGTACAGTTAAAGCACAGGGTAATTTTATCGGCATCCGGTTCCTTGAACACCTCATCCCTGAACTCCATATCAAAATCAGATGTTTTAATAATATCACTCATATTACTTACCTCCCATCTGCTCGGCAAGGAACACTGTAAGGTCCTTTATATCGTAATCGTACTGCTCGACCGATTCCTGTTCATCCTTCATGCAGTTCAGGTGGGCCAGGCACTTGGGACAGGTAGTAATAAGTACCTGTGCATCCACGTCCCTTGCCTCGTCAAGCCGGGCCTTCCTCAAGGCTTTACTCTTGTCATCGCACTTCATTAATGAACTTACACCGCAGCACCAGGCATCGTTCTTGTTGTGTTTCATTTCCACAACTTCACTGCCTGCATTGGCAAGTGCGTCCCTGGGTGCATCGTATTCACCCATATGCCTGCCCAGCCTGCATGCATCATGGTATGTCACCTTAATTCCTGAATCGATTCCCAGATCGGCATCTTTTAAGACCTGGCTGATATGAACAACCTCTATGGGCAGGTCATAGTCCTGGGTTAATGTGCGGTAACATTCAGCACATGATGTGACCAACTTTTCGATACCACTCTCTTTTATGATCCTGGTATTCTGTTCTTTTAGTTTCTCGAATGTTCCTTTATCCCCCTGCCAGAGCTGGTCATGCCCACAGCATTTCATCTGTATAAGCTTGGGGTCCTGGTCTATACTTTTGAGTAATTTCATTGATGAATCTGCAATTGATTTGAAATCCACATCCAGCTCGAAGAACATATCATGAAAATCAAGACAACCGGGATAGTAACCAATTTTTGAATCATTGTTTCCAACCTCTGCGAGGCTGGTCTTACTCTCGTCCAAGTCTACCATCAGGTCGGTTATCAGGTTAAAAACTCCCTTGTGAGCTATATCACCATTTTCATTAATATCCCTTACTTCTTTGATAAATTCAGGATAGTCAACGCCTTGCGGACAGCCGTCATAACAGAGGCCGCAGGTCAGGCAGTTCCAGATATCATCTGAACTCGTCCTGTATACGTTGTTCATGTAAATAGTGTTTCTCGGTGAGGTTTTAACAACCCTCCTGACCGGACAGATGGCAGTACATTTTCCGCATTGATAGCAAAGTTGAATATTTGAAGACGTAATAGTCACCTACCATATACACATGTCCTTTCGTGTAAGCAATATAGGTGTTAAATATTTCGCTTTGTTCCAGTATATCTGTGTACTTATGTGTACTTCAGAAACGTTTGACTTTATATACTTAAGTTAATCAAACCTACGGATTTTCTTGCCAGATACATAATATATGTGAATGTATGTGAATATTCCTGAATATATCTGAATACCACTGAATATATCCGAATATTCCTGAATATTTCTAAAAATATCTGAATATATCTGAAAAAGAGTGACATTAATTCTGGCTCAGTGGTACACCAAAACTATAAAATCAAACAAAACACAAGATACGTATAATGTCAATTTCTATCGGACTGGCCGGAAAACCCAATTCAGGCAAGAGCACTTTCTTCAATGCCGCTACACTTGCCAATGTTGAGATGGCAAACCATCCATTCACAACCATAGATGCCAATCACGGGGTCACTCATGTAAGAGTTGAGTGCCCTTGCAAGAGCCTTGGCAAACAATGCGGTCAATGCCAGGACGGTGCAAGGTTCGTGCCTGTAGAGATCATAGATGTTGCCGGGCTTGTCCCGGATGCCCATAAAGGAAAGGGCCTGGGCAATGCATTCCTGGACAACCTGGGGCAGGCCAATGCCATCATACACGTGATAGATGCATCGGGGGGCACTGACATTGAAGGCAACCCGGTAGGCATTGGCCAGCATGACCCAGTTGATGATATTGAATTCCTTGAACACGAGATCACTATGTGGATGTTCGGTATCCTGAAACGCAACTGGGACCGCCTCTCCCGCAGGATAAAAGCCGAGAACCTGAAATTGGAGCGGGTTATCTCTGACCAGTTGCAGGGCGCGGGTGTGAACGAACACCAGGCAAGAGTAGTACTGTTAAAGATGAAAATGCCTGACGACCCAACCAAATGGACTGACGAGGAGATGATCGCACTGGCAGATGTCCTGCGCAAAGAAAGCAAACCCCTGATAATCGCTGCCAATAAGATGGATATTGCACCACCTGAACTGATAGAACGTCTTATGTCAGCGGACCGTGTGGTGGTATCCACATCTGCGGCTGCCGAATATGCCCTGCGCATGGCCGCCAAGAGCGATGTGATCGAGTACCTGCCCGGTGATAAGGAGTTCAAGATCAAGGGAGAACTGAACGATGCCCAAAAGGTGGGACTTGACAAGATCAAGATGCTCCTTGATGAAAAAGGCAGTACCAACATCCAGGAGTGTATCAATACCGCGGTTCTGGAACTGCTGGACCAGATAGTTGTCTATCCGGTCGAGGATGAGAATAAGTATACAGATAAAAAGGACAGGATGCTGCCGGATGCATTTTTATTGCAGCGCGGCTCAACGCCTCATGATCTGGCATATATGGTCCACACTGATATTGGTGATGGCTTCCTGCATGCAGTGAATGCCAAAACCAAGATGCGAATGGCTGAAAAACATGAACTTGAAGATGGTGATATAGTAAAGATCATCTCTACTAAATAATATATGACACTATTGCATGACACTATTGCAGATGAATTTATTCTTTATTAACGATAAAACGAGATGCTGAGGATTAATCGATCTCCATTTCCTCAATCCCGTTCTTATCTACTAGTTTTTTTATCCTCAGTGTGGCAGCATCCAGTTTCGAGGAACATTGCCTGGTGAGGGCTATTCCACGCTCGAAAAGTTCGAGATTTTCTTCAAGGGAATGTTCACCACTTTCAATCTTCCTGACAATCTCTTCAAGCTCGTTGAGTGCATCTTCAAACCTGGTATCACCATTGCTGGTATCACCAATGTTGGTATCATCATTGCTGGTATCATCATTGCTGGTATCATTACTCTTGGCATCACTACTGTTGGCATCACTACTGTTATCTGTCAAACGTCTTCCTCCGTACTGTTTACATTACAATATATCTTACCGTCAACGACCCGTATCTCCAGTGCATCTCCTTTTTGTACTTGTTTGAAGGTTCTTACGATCTTATCATCATGCTGTACAATGCTGTATCCTCTTTTCAGGATATTCAAAGGACTTACAGCATTGAGCCTACCGATGCATGATTCCAGTAATTGTTGGTGTTTCACAAGGTCCCTGTAAGTAGTGCTCTTGAGCCGTATCTCAAGTTCATCTGTCCTTTGCATAAACTGGTTCAGTGTGCGGCTAAAAAGCCTGATATCCACACTATTTTCGAGATGCTGCAGATGGTTTGAATGTTGCTCGACCAGGTTTTCGATCGATGACACGAGGCGGGACTCAACAGCATCTATCTGGTTTTTCACTTCTTTACGGTCAGGCACCACCAGTTCGGCTGCGGCTGACGGTGTGGGTGCCCTTACATCAGCAGTCAGGTCAGCTATGGTAAAATCGGTCTCATGACCCACAGCAGAAACAACCGGAACATGTGAATTAAATATGGCCAGTGCCACTGCTTCACTATTGAACGGCCACAGGTCTTCCAGTGAACCCCCACCCCTTGCAAGGATAATTACATCAACATCCATCCGGTTCAGGCGTTCTATGGAACTGACAATACTTTCGGCTGCCATCTCACCCTGCACAATAGTGGGGGCTACCAGAATGTTCACTGGAAAACGTCTCCTGGTCACATTGATGATATCATGTACCACGGCCCCGGTAGGGGATGTGGCCACGCCAATGCATCCTGGGAAACGTGGCAGTAGCTTCTTATGTTCTGCATCAAACAGGCCCTGTGCAGAGAGTTTTTTCTTAAGTATCTCCAGTGCCCTGTGCAGATCTCCAATCCCGTCAGGTTTTAACGCAGTTACTACAAGCTGGTAGTTACCCCTGACCTCATACACATCGATATCACCAAGTGCCAGTACCTTCATTCCTGATTCTGGCTCAAATGCCAGGTTTTTGCAGTAGTTCCTGAACATCACGCAGCTAAGCTGGGCACCCCTGTCCTTTAGTGTGAAATATTTATGTCCGGACCCGTGGTTGACAAGGTTGGATATTTCACCTTTTACCCATATCCTGTGGAGCAGGGGGTCCCGGCCTATCACATCCCGGACATAATGATTGAGTTCCCCAACTGAATATATCACAGTCTCATCAGGTCCGCCTTGAAAATCAAGTAAATTCACACATGTAATATTGTATTGATAATGTATGATACTTTTGATAGCAGGGTGAAAGTAATTCAAAGGAATGAGTCAATAGTTAAAGAGCCGTTCAGGTCATCTTCGGATATCGTGGAAGATTCGAATACTGACTTGCGGACCTTTATCGGAACATCCCGCCGCACTGCCAGTGAGATGCAGTCACTGGGCCTGGCATCTATGTCTATGCTGGAACCATCATATGACAGGGTAAGCCGGGCATAATATATGCTATCTTCTATCTCATCTATCTGGACACCTGTTATGGTTGCGCCCAAACGTTCGATGATGGTCGTCATCAAGTCGTGGGTCATGGGCCTTTGAGTTACCTCATTATTCAGGGCTGAATGAATGGAAACACCTTCGGCCATCCCCACATAGATGGGCATGATCTCCTCCTCCTCATTGGAGATTATGACCATAGGGGTCGGGCCGTGTATGGTATTAATTATATAAACACCCTTCACATTTGCCAGGATAAATTCGTCCATGCAATACAATTTACCGGAGTATGTAAAAAGGTTTGTTAAGGGGGGGATTGATTCACAGCTATGGCGTCAACCTGATTTCTGTATAAATTAAATCCTGAAACACAGATTTGCTCAGATTATCCTCATTATTTTCTCAGCCACATCCCTGGGACTATCTGCCACCGCCACCCCCCACCCTCCAGCGCCTCGATCTTCTCCTTCGCAGTCCCGCCGCCACGCTGATTATGGCACCAACATGGCCCATGGTCTTGCCGGGCGGCGCGCCCACAGTTATTTGATCACATGAGGTTACACATAATATACAACAAGTAATCAGCCCTAAATTCATATTATAACTTCCAAATACTCTCACCATCATTGGCAGAAGTGCTTTTTGTATAAATATTAATAAGGATGTGTTGCAATATACATCATAGGTTGTGCTAATAATGGCTGAAAATATAAGGGATATTTATCACTTATTTAATCCTGATAAAGTCCTGTTAAATGATGATTTAAAAAAATATTATGTTGAAATAGACCAAAATGAAATCAACATCAAGGATCTACAAAATCGCCTTGAATTGGGATTGGAAACAAGAGAACCGATCAAGCTTCTTTTTACAGGGCATCGCGGGTCAGGAAAGACAACCACTTTAAACAGGCTTGTATCAAATTTGGATAGCCGGTTTTTTATTATACATTATAATGTTTTAGATTTACTGGATCAAAATGATGTAAACTATACTGATGTCCTGTTTTCCATGCTTACGAAAATGTTGGAAAAGGCAGAGAATGATGAAATCGATCTTGGTCAAACCCTATTGAAAAGGGTAAATAATTGGGGCAGTTCCATTATAGAATCAATTATCCAGGAAAAAGGAGTGGGGGGTGGGATTAGTCTTAAAGTACCCTTTAATCTTCTTGAAATTATGGGGAGAATGAAAAGCGAAACAACTACCAGGGTCGAGACCAGAAAAAAAATCGAACCTCGTGTTTCAGAACTGGTCAGCATAATCAATGACACCATTTCAGAGATTGAAAAAACTGGAGAACAGGTGCTGATTATAATAGATAACCTGGAAAAGATCGAACCTACAAATGCGCAGCATCTCTTTTATGATCATGCAACCCAATTAACCCAGCCTCTTTGCAAAATTATCTACACATTCCCCATATCCCTTAAAAGTTCTAATGACTTTATGCAGATAAAAATTAACTTCAGTGATGTTTTAATTCATCCTAATATCAAAATTAATGAACGTGAGGGGGTAGATCATCCTTATCCCAGGGGGAGAGAGTTCATGAAAGAAATCGTATCGAAAAGAGTCAGCTTGGAGCTATTTGAACCCGATGCTCTTGAGTATATTATCGATATGAGCGGTGGGGTGGTCAGGGAATTTATCAGGATTATCAGGGATTCGGCAGTCCGTGCCATAACAAAGAATAGGGACATAATTGATAAGGACATTGCTGTGGAAGTGGTAAATGGACTCAAGAATATCTATCAAGCCCAATTGAGTGATGAAGATTATCAGGTGCTGAAAGAGGTACATCGGACAAAAGATATAAAAAAGGATGAACAACTTGTGGGTCTGCTCCATAATCTCAGTGTACTGGAATACAGGAATGATCGGTCATGGTGTGATCTCAACCCAATTGTCCGTGCTATTCTGGATGAGAAGAACTTGTT
>JAUWRA010000178.1 GCA_030610815.1 Methanosarcinales archaeon | reverse complement strand
CAATGGTTTAAGTTCGTCCACAAAGAACTGCAGGATAGGCTGCGAATAGTCATCCGTGGTTGAGCAGTAATGGAAGAAATAACTGGTATCGATCTCTGTTCTTCTTGTAACCTGGGAACTGGATGCACCTGTGATAATGTATGGCACCTTACCGGCTGCAGGTACCTGGTTGGCCAGAGTGACACCGCTGGAGAAGCCGCCCACAAGTACTACCACATTCTCCTTTGTGATCAATCGCTCCACAGCAGTTACACCTTCGGTTGGTGAAGTCTGTGTATCTCCTTCGACCAATTTAAGTGGTATTTTTACTCCATATTCATCTACATACACTCCACCATCTGCATTAATTTCTTCAACTGCCAGGACAGCAGCCTGTTTCATGTCATTACCTACATCAGAAGCACCACCGCTAAGCGGTGCTACAAGTCCGATGTTGATGTATTCAGGCGTACCTTCTTCAGGCGTATCAGTACAACCTGCGGTAATGAGCACTAGAAGAATTAATGCGACAATGGATAATTTTGCATTAATTATTTTCATAACTTTTATTCCTCCTATTATATAAATATTGAATTAATTAATTCATACTATTTTTTAGTATATATATATTTAAGTTTTTCTAAATTATAAACATCCGGGACTACAGATATTATGTTTATTATAATTAGCAGTTTGCTAACATTAATACAGATAAAAAAATATAGACAAAAAAAATTATTCGTGGTTGAATGTCCGGCAAATTATCCCTATGATTTATAAGCATCTTATCCAAATAATACTCTATGGACACACTTGACTCAATCCTCCTACCTTACGGCTACCTTGGCCTGTTTTTAGCAAGCTTCCTGGCTTCTACTGTTTTACCCCTGGGTTCCGAAGGTTTAGTGATACTATTAATTCTCAGGAACTTTAATATCTTCTCAGTAGTACTGGTGGCAACAGTCGGCAATTACCTGGGAGCCTGTACCAGCTATTACATAGGACTTGCGGGCAGGACCCAACTTATCGAAAAATACCTTCACATCAATGCAACACAAATGGAACATGCCCAAGTGTGGTTTGAAAAATACGGTTCATGGTCATTGCTGTTCACATGGGTACCCGTGCTCGGGGAT
The DNA here is from genome assembly GCA_030610815.1 of Methanosarcinales archaeon. Lineage (GTDB taxonomy): Archaea > Halobacteriota > Methanosarcinia > Methanosarcinales > Methanocomedenaceae > Methanocomedens_A. The sequence continues at coordinate 2,669 of JAUWRA010000178.1, read as the reverse complement.
GCCCTGCCTGTGGCAGCGGGCATGATGAAATTGAAATTCGGCTTATTTTCCATCCTGGTCTTTACAGGAAAGCTGCTCAGGTATGGTGCCCTGGCTTACCTGGTGTATAGGGGCATCGGCATTTTATGAATATAATAATAAATCGCCGGGCAGTGCGGTCACTGCCTCAGCTTATGATTCAGGCACCTCCGCGGTCCTGACCCCATAGCCGGGACGCGGGGATGTTTGGTGAGCCTGCCCGCTCCCCGTCAGTTAGGGGGCGCCCGTGTTCGTGGAGGTGGGTGTGCTGGTGGGGGTTGTATTTGTGGTGTTGAGGAGAACAGCATAACTATTTTTTAGCTGCTCTGTGGAGCACCGCCCGCCATTGAGATTGAAATGAGAGGCAGTACATGCTTTTTAGCAATGAGATATGTGCAATAAATAAAGACGATGTAACGGAAGTATTTTATATAGATAAACAGTGATCATCATATATGAGATCGAGGACAATTACAATCTCGGACCATACGTATAATATACTCAATCGAAGACGGCATGGAACCGAAAGATTCGATGATATTATCGTGCGTATGGAAGCCCAGTTATCCAGGAAAAAGACCGGTCGCGATATAATGTCTTTCGCAGGTGTGCTCAATGATGACATGGCAGAAGGTATCAGGAATAAGGTTGTAGAGCAAAGGGGCAAAGCGAACCGGGAATTTCAGGAACATGTGAAACAGCGGAGCACATAGATGGTATGTATTGATACCAATATTGTCATTGATTTTTTTTAACGTATAGGAAATTATAAACGCATTTGTATATCTTGCTGCTGAAATTAAATACATAATGATTGATCGTCACATGTTAATTTAGCACACAAGTGAATTTTTTTTTATTTAAATATGTGTCATTATAATATCATATTTTATGCTAAAAGTATGACATTATAATAGCAATCTTTTTAAAGCAATAGTCCAGTAATATATTGTGGACATTGAAGGAATCAAGAGAATAATCACTGACCAGAGAGATGAAATAGATCATCTTTATAAAAACAGGAAGTTGATAGAGCGGGACCTGCCTGAAGATAAGCTGATACAATCGCTGGAACATCCCAATATCCTGGCTGTACTGGGTGTGAGACGCTGCGGGAAATCAGTATGTTCCCATATGCTCCTTAAGGGAAAGGAATACGGGTACATTAATTTTGATGATGAAAGACTGTATGGGATAGATGCCGCTGACCTGAATCTGGTTTTGCAGGCCTTTTATGAACTGTACGGCACAGAACTTGAATATTTCATGCTTGATGAGATACAGAATGTACCTGGGTGGGAACTGTTCGCCAACAGGCTAAGGAGGACTAAAAAGGTAGTTCTGACAGGGAGCAATGCAAAACTCCTGTCAGGTGAACTGGCGACGCACCTTACGGGGCGGTATCTGGATATTACACTTTATCCTTTTTCCTTTTGTGAGTTCCTGGAATTCAAGGAAATTGAGCAAGATATTCATTCCACCAGGAGTATTGTCAGGATCAAGAATGCACTGCAAGAGTATATGGACGTGGGAGGTTTTCCTGAGGTTTATTTATTCGGAAAGGAGATGGCGGCGAGAATATATGAGGATATAATTTATAAGGATATTATTTCCAGGCACGATATCCGTAACAAGAGAAGTTTTTCTGAGATCGCGAAGTACCTGGTGTCTAATTTTTCAGGCGAGTTCTCGTATAGGAAACTGTGTGGTGCAACTTCCATACGCAATGTGCATACTGTGAAGGATTATGTCGGGTATCTGGAATCTTCGTATATTGTCCTGGTGGTTGAGCGTTTTTCATTCAAGTTGAAGGAGCAGATGATGGCTCCAAGAAAGGTGTACTGTATTGATACGGGTATGATCAATACTATAGCCTTCAGGTTTTCGCAGGATATGGGCAGGTTGATGGAGAACCTGGTTGCGGTTGAACTGCACAGACGTAAGTCTTATTATGGGGGGGATGATGTGTTCTACTGGAAGGACCACCAGCAGAGGGAAGTTGATTTTGTGCTGATGGGGGGAGGAAAGGTCAATGAGTTGATACAGGTGAGTTATGCGTCCAGTGAAGAGGGGATTCAGGATAGGGAGTTTAAGGGTCTTTTGAGGGGAGCAGGGGAACTTGGGTGTGGTAATATGAAGGTTATTACGTGGGATTATGAGGGGGATGTTGGGGGTGTGAAGTGTATCCCGCTGTGGAAGTGGCTGCTGGCTGACTTCCGGTTGGATGTTGATTGAATTAGTGAGATGATTAAAAAATGCCATTAGTATCTGAAAATATGTATTTTTTTCAGATTAAAAAATGCCATTAGTATCTGAAAATATGTATTTTTTTCAGATTAAAAAATCGCAGGGCGGTACGGTCACTGCCCCTACTTATGATTCAGGCACCCCCACGGTCCTGACCCTGTGACTGGGGTGCGGGGGTGTTTGGTGTGCTTGTTCGCTGTCCGGGCGGCGGGTTGGATGTATGTTTGGGGATGTGACCTTGAATTGTGTGTGCGGCGAGGGTGTCCAGCAGACGCCTGGGATGAAATTGGTGGAGTTAGGGGGTAGTTTCGCTGATTGCCCATTCTTTGGCTGGTAAACCTGCGATTAGTATGTCTTCGATGGTCTGTTCAAAGCTCTTTTCTGAGATGTTAATCTTATTCTTT
>JAUWRA010000218.1 GCA_030610815.1 Methanosarcinales archaeon | reverse complement strand
TTAATTCCAGTTTCGATGATTCGGCAGACGATGTGCGGGAAGCTAACAATAACGGTGCCAGTCTGTTAAAGTCTGCGCTGTGTTTTCCTATCGGGCTGACTATGAGGGCAGAGCATGTGATGGACGATGGGACGAAGTATGATGTGGATGATCTTGCCTACTGGGATGAGAATGTGACGCTGGGTGTGGATATGGTGCCGGATTACCTGCAATTTGATAAATTCTATGACCCTGAACAAGGAATTTGGATAAATGCAGTGGAAATGTATAATGCAGTGGAAATGGATACTAGATACATGCCCGATCCAACTAAGAATCCATCAAGTGAAACATTTATCCCTCTATCACTTCAAAATGTCAATGTTTTTGCTGAATATTCGATATTAAGAAATGGTGGAATGCAAATCTTGCCGCCATCGCCCAGTACGGCCTGGGTAGTAACTACAAATATGTGGAAGATCCGGATTAAAGGGATATTCTATCAATTCCAATTATATGATTTTGATAATGAATGTCATCCACACCCGATATTTGGACATGAAGCACAGATATATTCAAGAAAGTACGATGTAGATATTCGTGATCCAGCTATTGGATCAGTTGTAGGTAGAAATACACCAATCGAATTTGAATTTACTACCGGAACTTTTATTTTTGTTCCTCCGGGTCCAAAAGGGGTGGGTGATAAACGGGAAGGGGAAACTATTGAAAACTCGATAGGAGCAATAAACGAAGGATGGTAATATGAAATTAGTTAAAAAAATAATGTTGTTATTTGTGTTGATTTATTTAACTTGTAATGTTAGTGCTTTCGAAAATGAATTTGCTAATGGTTCAGTATATTTTAATGATAAAAAATGTACTGTCTATGACGCTGAATTAAAAGTAGGCGAGCCAGCCACAATTAAAGCAGTAGTTTACCTGAAAAAGAATGTTGATGTTTCAACAGCTATTACAGCTTCAGGTTTTGGCTTTAAAAATATAGATCAACCATTTGAAGTGATCAAAGGGCCGAGTGAATTTACTGATGTTGCCAGGGAATTTGGTTATAACGCAGGTGAAACAGTCACTTTCGAATGGATTGTGCGCCCAACTGATAAAGCCGCAGGATGGACTATTCCGTTAAATATTGAATTTAAATTCTATGATCGAGATGAGAAGGAAGGGTATCCAATAGCATTCACAGCAGCCAGCATCATGGTCCACGATGAACACTACTCAGGCCCCGCCCCCACCCGCACCACCACCGACCCCTCATCCACTGACCAGCCCCCATCCCAGGGGTCGCCTGGTTTCGGGGTGGTGGGTGCGATGCTGGGGATTGCGCTTGTGGTGATGGCAAGGCGGAACTGAGTACACGATGATTCCGGGTACCCTGCCGGTGGCTGCGGCAGGAAACATCTACGGGCAGATAGATGCTAATTTCTCGGATTCAGCAGGCGGATGTGGGGGAAGCTAATAAGAAGGGGGGCGACCCATGGCGTCAAGATAGGCTTGGATTTCACAAATCAATATCAACAAACTGCGACCACACCTGTTTCCACCCCTAAAATCGACTGAAGAGTAGCGATTAATTCACTGGATTGATTTGCTGACTCCAAAACTTCAATAAAAT
>JAUWRA010000111.1 GCA_030610815.1 Methanosarcinales archaeon | reverse complement strand
GGTCAAAAAAATGAGGTATCTTATGCCGTTCCATGTAATGTTAATCCCTACTTTAGGCTGTCCTTCTAATTGCAGTTATTGCTGGAGTTCTGAGGAAAGTTCTCCTGTAATGAGTATTGAAACCATTGAAGAAGTGGTTAAATGGCTCAAGAATTTCCGCAAAGAACCAGTCACTTTTACCTTCCATGGCGGGGAGCCGCTTTTAGCAGGTCCCGAATTTTACAGTAAAGCTTTAGCATTACTGGCTGAAGGTTTAGGTAATCAGAAAATTGCTTTTGCGTTGCAGACCAATCTCTGGAAAATGACCCCGGAACTTGCGCAGATCCTGGCAGAGTATAATATTCCCATTGGTTCCAGTCTGGATGGTCCAAAGGAGATCAATGACCTGCAAAGAGGAGATGGATATTTCGAGAAAACCATGCAGGGCTATGAAATTGCGCGGGATAATGGTCTTAAGGTGAGTTTCATCTGCACTTTTACCTCCCAATCTGTAAATTCTAAAGAGGATATTTTCAATTTTTTCCTTGAGAATGGTTTAACTCTTAAGTTACATCCTGCACTGCCATCTTTACGCAGCGATGACCCCAATGAGTGGACACTTGACCCGGAAGAGTATGGAGAATTGTTGGTTTATCTCCTGGATAAATCCCTAAAACATATGAATGACATTGAAATTATGAATATTAACAACCTCTGCAAAAGTGTGCTTACAGGCAGGGGCAATGTCTGCACCTATGTGGATTGCATGGGGGATACCTTTGCTGTGGGACCTGATGGGAGCATTTATCCCTGCTATCGCTATGTAGGTATGCCAAAATATGTTATGGGCAATGTTTATGACCATCCAGGCATGGATGACCTTGCCCGTTCTGACGCATGGAAGATCATGCACCAGTTTAAGGATTATGTTGATGAGGAATGTGGGGATTGTCAATATATCAATTACTGTCGGGGTGGATGTCCTTACAATGCTATGGCACCCTATGATGGTGAAATTAAGGGTGTTGACCCCCACTGTACTGCATATAAACGGATATTCAAGGAAATAAATGACCGGCTAAATAATGAGTTATTCGGAGGTTCTTGCCTGGAAATGGGTGGCTGTCTACCACCTCCGATGGATGCTAAGCAAGGAATAATGGCCTTAATGCAAAAACATTAGTTAGAAACAGGAAAGTTCCAATATCCAGTTTTTTTATTGTTCCGGTTATTTTACTATACATGAAGTATGACTTTGTATACTATAGAAAATACAAACGTTAATTAGCATTAGATTATCCATTTTGTCCAATCTGGCTTTGTTATTTGCATTTACAGGATAAAAATAATCCATTTTTGGAAAATCATAAATAGATGTTTTTCCAGACCGTCCAATTAATGCATTCCATCGTAAAACCGTCATTACAGCACAACGATAACAGATTATCAAATTTTAATATTGTATGTTCCGGATGCGGCACCGAATTATCCGATGAAGCCCTTACCTGCCCCTCAGACAACGGCCTGCCCCGTGCAATGTACTCATCCCGCCAATTGCAGCTTCATGACCATCCCGGCATGGGGCGGTTCCGGGAATGGCTGCCAGTGAACGGCCCGATGGATACAAAAGCCGGGCCCATAACCTACAAAAGTACAGGCCTGGCCAGTGAACTGGGACTGACCAACCTGTATATCGGTTTTAACGGATACTGGCCCGAGATGGGGGCAAATATACTGACCTGCAGTTTCAAGGAACTGGAAGCTTATCCCACGATCCAGCGGATGCAGGAACTTGGCCACCGCAAGCTTGTGCTGGCATCGGCAGGCAACACGGCCCGGGCCTTTGCCCATGCGGCAGTGGGTTCCAATACCGAGATATATATAGTAGTGCCAGGCAGCGGTATAGACCGTATGTGGATTCCCGAGGAGCCCACTGACAATATCCATCTTATCAGCATAGCAAAGACCTTCGATTACACAGATGCCATCATGCTGGCAAACAGGATAGCCGGCCTGCCCGGAATGACCCCTGAAGGCGGTGCCAGGAATGTGGCACGGCGGGACGGCATGGGTACGGTGATGCTGGACGGTGCCGTTACCATGGGCAGGATACCGGACCATTATTTCCAGGCAATCGGCAGCGGAACCGGGGGAATTGCCGCATGGGAGGCATCCGTGAGGCTGCAGGCCGATGGCCGGTTCGGGAAACGCCTGTCAAAACTTCACCTGGCACAGAACCTGCCATTTGCACCCATTTTTGATGCATGGCAGCATGGGTGCAGGGAGATCGATGAAGAAGTTGACGAGCATAATGCAAAGCAGCAGATCAACCGGATGTATACAGACATCCTGTCCAACAGGAAACCACCATATTCGGTTCCAGGTGGTGTGTATGATGCCCTTTCGTCCACTGGCGGGCAAGTGTACGGCATTAGCAATTCACTGGCCCGGTCCTGTAAAAACATATTCGAGGAGGCGGAGGATATTGATATCATGGCACCCGCAGCCGTTGGAGTTGCCTCCCTTGTAGAAGCGGTGGAACTTGGCCGGGTTAAAGCGGATGATCATATCCTGTTGAATATCACAGGCGGCGGGGTTGAAAGATTGAAAGAGGACTTTGACCTGTGTAAAATACAACCTGAATTGCATATAGATTCCCTTGATGTGGATATCGAGGAAATACTGCCTTGATCAAGTGCCAATAACAAGAGAAAGAGCTAATAAAAATGAATGGTCTCACTCCCGAAGAAAAAACAGTAACGATATTGAAAGACCAGGGTGTAGACCTGGTTGCCACTCTACCATGTGACAGAATGAAAAAACTACTCCCGCTCATTGACAATGAGTTCAATACACTGAAACTTACGCGTGAGGAAAACGGCGTTGGTATCTGTGCGGGTTATTACCTTGGCAACAAGCGCCCGGTCATGGTCATCCAAAGTACCGGACTTGGCAATATGCTGAATGCCCTGTTGTCCCTGAATGTTACCTACCAGATCTCCCTGCCGATTATCGCAAGCTGGCGGGGTGTCTATGATGAGAAGATCCCGGCACAGTTCCCGCTGGGACGTGCACTGCCTGATATTTTAAAAGCTTCAGATATTAATTATACTGTTATAAGGTCATCAGCCGAGATCGAGTTGCTTAATGATGTTATCAGGGATGCTTTTACCAATAACCGCCCACATGTGGCCCTGGTTCTTCCTTCTGTATGGGAGAATTCAAAATCTGCGCCGCCGCCTGAACCAAAGGAGACAGTATCCAGGACGTGCAGCCTTAAACTTTCCACTAAAAGCCACCCACCCACCATATCGCGGTACCAGGCAATCAAATCACTGGCATCAGTACTGGATGATGAGATCGTAGTCTCAAATATTGGCATACCCAGCAAGGAACTGTACCATGCCAGCGACAGGCCCCTGAATTTCTACATGCTGGGTTCCATGGGGCTGGTATCTGCTATCGGGCTGGGACTGGCAATGGCACAGCACAGGCAAGTTATGGTGATCGACGGGGATGGCAGCCTGCTCATGAATCCAAATGTACTGACCCAGATCGCTGCACTGCAGCCATCCAACCTGACCGTGGTGGCAATGAATAATGGAGCATACGGTTCCACTGGCAATCAGGAGACCCTGGCATGCGAGTGTATCGACCTGGAACTAATGGCAAGGGGTCACGGGCTGCAGTACACTGCCAAGGCACATACAGGGGAAGAACTTGTGGCTGCATATAACGATTTTAAGGACGAAAACGGGCCCGGATTTATCGATATGGTGGTCAGGCCGGTGAATGAGCCTGTGGGGGAAATTCCGTTAAGCCCGGTTAAGATCAAGGAAAGGTTCATGAGAGCGATATTGGATTGACAATTTAGTCTATTATATTAGACTTATTTTTGGTAAAAAATGTCTGTTATATTCGAGTTCTTCCTCTTTGCATATACAAATCCGAATGCAGAATACAATAGTCACGTTTAAGTCTATTTTCTCTATTGTAACTTATGAATTGGTAATCGCCATTTTAGTTAACAGGGATACGAGACAACCACCATGACCCCGGAAGAATCCTATGACATAATAGTAATCGGTGCCGGACCCGCGGGCTCCACTGCTGCCATGTATGCAGCCCGCTCCGGTGCCAGTGTACTGCTCATCGACAAAAAGAAAAACCTCGGCTCCCCCATCCAATGCGGCGGGTTCCTGCCTGATCATGAGGAACTCGGGGAACTTTTGCCTGGTGCCGAACTTCCATCTACCTTAAAGGATATCCCATCAAGCTGTGTCCATACCACTACCAGTATCCACAGGTTCCTGTCACCGAACCTGGAACCAAAGGAGTTCGGGGTTAAGGCGCATGTGCTGGACAGGTCAAGGTTCGATAAACACCTGGCAAGGGAAGCTGCAAAGGCAGGAACGGAACTGATGGTGAGCACCCGTGCCGACTCTATTGGAACGGATAATGTATCCATCAGGGGAGTAATGGGTGAGTTTAATATCCAGGCTAAGGTCATAATCGGTGCGGACGGCCCCACTTCAATGGTTGCGAAGACTGCCGGCCTGATCGACCGCAGCGATGATATGGGCCGGGCAGTGTCACTGGAGTACGAACTTACAGGCGTGGATATTGACAGGGATGCAGTGGAAATGTACTTCGGACGTGACTATGCACCAGGCGGGTACGCCTGGATCATCAGCGAGGGTGGCGATGCTGCCAATATAGGTGTGGGTGTCAGGCAGCCGTTATGCGAGCCCGGTGTTTCCACACAGGATTACCTGCACCGGTTCATGTACGAGCACCCGAGAGCTGCGCCCATGCTGGAAGGCAGTAGCATAACGGCAGTGATCAGCGGCATCGTACCTGTCGGAGGTGCACCACCCAGAACGGTTGAAGGTAACATCATCATCTGCGGAGATGCAGCCGGACACCTGATAGCCACCAATGGCGGCGGCATACCCACTGCCATGGTTGGCGGGAAGATCGCAGGAGAGACTGCTGCGGATGCAGTGGCAGGTAAATGCCAGCTGGCTGAGTACGAGAACAGGTGGCGGGAACAGATGGGGCTGGAAATAAAAACTTCAGTGTATGTGAAGAAACTGATGGACGGGCTGATGCGCTCAGACCCAATGATGAGCACGGCCATGAAGATGCTGACCCCTGACCAGATGAAGGCTCTGCAGCGGGGAAGACTGCCCGAACCTGTGAAAAAGATGCTCAAGACCCTTAATACAGGTATAAGGTGATTAACCTTATGTTGCTTGCTTGCATTATTAGGCACAAGAGTGTACTTAACCAGAGAGTGAATGTAAAATGAACAAGGAAGACCCGGGAACGATCTGTTATCCTGCACATGGGAATCTGTACCTGAACATCACGAACAGGTGCACGTGCAACTGCATTTTCTGCCTTAAGAACTATGCAGACGGGGTCTATGGCTATAACTTAATACTCTCAAGGGAGCCTGAAGTGGCTGAGGTTATCGAGGAACTTGGCAAACATGACCTTTCCGGGTATGATGAAGTGGTGTTCACAGGACTGGGAGAGCCCCTGTCCAGGCTGGATGATGTGCTGGAGATCACAAGATGGTTAAAGGCCAGGGATGTCAGTGTGAGGATCGACACTATCGGGCATGCCAAACTCCAGTACCCTGAGCGTGATGTTGCCCGTGAACTGAAAAATGCTGGAGTTGATGAGGTTTCTGTCAGTCTTAATACTGATGACAAAGTGACCTATGACCAGCTGGTAAAACCCCGCATGTACAAGAATGCTTATGAGTCGATGAAGGATTTTTCCATTGATCTGGTGAAAGAAGGTATAAATGTAAGGTTCACGGTTCTTGACCTGCCGCCCGTGGATATTGAGAAGTGCCGCCAGATAGCAGAGGAAATCGGTGCATCGTTCAAGGTAAGGGGATATGGCGGACCAGTTATTGGTCAATGATATGTTTGCCATATTGTATAATCGACGTATTGTTTTTTCACAATAGTGACGTTTTTTCCCTATAATGGGAAAGTTTTATATTTCTAATTGGTCAAGCCTCATATATGCAAGATATTCATGAACTGACAATTATATGTGGAATCGATAAGTCCGGGGCAAAAGAAGATGTTGAAAAGATACGCATATGCCCTGGCGAGATAATCGGTATTGTTGGTCCCACCGGCTCAGGTAAGAGTACACTAATCTGTGATATCGAGCAGCTTTCACAGGGAGATACCCCGACCCGGCGCAAAATCCTGATAAACGGGAAGGCACCAGGCAGGGATATCCGCACCGACCCCAGGAAAAAACGTATCGCACAGCTTTCACAGAACATGCATTTCCTTGCTGATATGACAGTAGAAGATTTCCTCAGGATGCATGCCAAGAGCAGGAACCGTAACTTTGACACGGTCGAGCGGGTAATTGAGATTGCCAATACACTGACCGGGGAGTCAATCCAGCCAGGACAACAGCTTACCATACTGAGCGGAGGGCAGTCCAGGGCACTAATGGTTGCCGACATTGCGGTAATTAGCGACTCGCCTATAGTGCTAATCGATGAGATAGAAAATGCAGGGATCAAGAAACAGGAAGCTCTGAAACTTTTGGCTGCCGAAGGGAAGATCGTGCTTGTGGTAACCCATGACCCTGTTCTGGCACTTATGGCCAAACGCCGCATTGTGATGCGAAACGGCGGGGTACGGCAGGTCATAACCACAACCCCAGGCGAGATGAATGTCTGCAATGAACTTGTCAGGCTTGACAATTACATGATGTCGCTGCGCGATACTATTCGGCAGGGTGGGCTGGTCGAGCAAGCTGTGGTAGTATGAAACTGGTGGTAGTAGCAGGCACGCCCGGTTCGGGCAAGACATCGGTACTGATGCATACCATCAGGTCGCTTAAACAGGCAGGCATGTCGCCCGCGGTGGTGAAGATAGACTGCCTGTGGACGGATGATGATAAGAGGTTTGAAAGGCTGGATATTCCTGTTCGTATTGGATTGTCCAGGGATATGTGCCCTGACCATTTTGCTATATACAATACGGATGAGATGTTAACATGGGCCAGGGAGCAGGATGCCGGGGTACTTATCAATGAAACTGCCGGCCTTTGCCTGCGGTGTGCGCCCTATCCTGACAGATGCCTTGCAGTGTGTGTGATCGATGTGACCACAGGTCCTAATACTCCATTGAAGGTTGGGCCACTGCTGACTACGGCAGATGTGGTGGTGGCAACCAAAGGCGATATCGTATCCCAGGCCGAACGGGAAGTGTTCAGGGAACGTGTCAATGAGGCGAACCCTGGTTGCCGGATAATAGAGGCTAACGGACTGAGCGGGCAGGGGGCATCAGAACTGGCAGAGGTGATAAGTGAGACGCCTGATGTGGGGCAGGAGCTTACCCTGCGGCATAATGCGCCGCTGGCCATATGCACGTTGTGCACTGGTGAGATGAGGGTGGCAAAGGAACACCACATGGGCGTGCTGCGGCATATTGACGGTTTTACCGAGTACAGGGGGGAATGATGCAGGATGACGCAGGATATTGCAGGCCTGCTACCTGGATATAATTGCGGGGAATGTGATTACCGGCAGTGCAGGGATTTTGCTGCTGCCCTGCTTGATGGAGAGGCGGAACTTGACGGCTGCCCCCACCTGTCTTCCGGGAAGTTTTCTGGAAATATTCCCGTGATACAGCAACTTCTTGGCGGTCCTGGAACTGGTATTAAGGATTCCAGGCATATCATTGGTGTTATTGACGGACTTGAGGCTGATTTTGTTTTATCACCCCTGCCTGGTGAGCCGTCATGCCGGGAGGACCTTCATTCCTTTGACCCGGAGGTGGGGCCGGATGTGGGTGAGTATGTGCGGTACAGGCCGCTGGGTTGTCCTGTTACGCATTTTGCCAGGGTGCTGGATATGAAGCGGGGTATCATGACCGTTCATCTGGTTGGGCCTATTAACAGGCTTGGCGGGGATGATGTGGCTTTTGAGGATATTGGCCTCTGCCTGGTGTTGGGATTTGATGGTATTGTCAGTAAGGGCAGGGTGCCTGATGTGGGCCAGACTGTGAAGTTTTTGCCTGAACACTGCATGATGCAAAAGGTGCATTCTGGTGTGGTTGTGCATTCCGAGGGCAGCAGGTTGAGGATCGAGGGGATTGACCTGAAGGTGTGGTAAGCAGGCCCGGCATGTGTCAGCTTTTAAGGCAGCCCCTTTTTATGAGAAGTTTAAAGTCATTCCGTGACAGTATAGTGAATCCTACCTCCTTGTTGCCGGGGTGGCAGAGCGGACTAATCCAACGGAGCCGTATGACTCCCTGGAGTCTATATGCGGCAGGCTCGAGACCTGTTGTATCGTAAGGTACACTTGGGTTCGAATCCCAACCCCGGCGCTTATTATTTTTCAGATTGTGATGGAAGCTGTTCAGTAATTTAAAATCCGAAAAAAAGGAAGATGAAGTAGGGCTTTAAATCGAAAAGCAAGCAAGAGAATTATTGTCAGTGATTATTGGACAGCTTCTTAAGTTTAAACTATTGTAACTATTCAGCCACCCTATAAACAGTTTACTTTTAAAAAAACACCTATGCCGAAAAATCAATATACTTTGACATCATATTAAATTAATATTCAAAAAACAACCAAATTTTTCCATTAATCTGAGGGGACTTATATGGAACGTGAAGAAATTCTTACAATTTATGAAGCTGGACCTGAAGCAGTTATTATTTTAATAAATCATCTGACCTCCAGAATTGCCGAACTTGAAGAACGCGTAAAATCATTAGAGGAACGACTTAACAAAAACAG
>JAUWRA010000024.1 GCA_030610815.1 Methanosarcinales archaeon | reverse complement strand
AATGCCGGGTTTGAGTTTGTCAAACCTCACATACTCGAACATACCCTTGTGTCCGGCTATGTATGTGGCTATGCTCATGCCCAGCACCTCGTCACATACCAAAAATGTCAGGTCCCTTTCATACGAGTCCCTGCTAAGGTTTGGCAGCTCGCCTGCCTTGCCTGCCTGTTCAAGCAGTATGCCCGCAAAGACCAGGATGCACAGGTTGGGGTCGCCCAAGGCCACATCCAGTTCTTGCTTGAACACTGCCTCAGCCTTTTCTTTTGTCTCTATCCCAGGATGGGGGACATAGAGTTCCATGGCAGCTGAGAGGAGCATTTCTTCAGTTAGTCCCATTCCTGCGAGGATATCCCTTATATCACGGTCAAATGTGGTATCGATCACTTCAGGATCATCGCTTTTTTCTGCCACCGGGCTGTCTGAGAGTTTCATGTTGATTCACTTTTTATCCTGTTCATCTTATAAGGGTTCCCATCTGAATTAAATATATTACAACCGTGGTCGACATAAACAGCAGTATCGAAGCCATACCCACCAGCTTATTAGCCCGTGCGATATCTGCAGCCACAGGCAGACTGAAATCTCCACCAAGCACATAATGCCCCTGTTTTTCCAGCCGTACTCCCAGTGCCCCCGCAGCCGAGGCCATGGGCCACCCAGAGTTTGGTGAGGGAGTTTGTCCCCGGTCATTCAGGCATGTCCTGGTGGCATTTACCGGGCTTCCCATAAACACCGCACCTGCAACAATAAATATCAGGGACAACCTGGCAGGTATCCAGTTAAGGATGTCATCAAAACGGGCAGATGCCCATCCCAGTTCAATAAATTCCCTGTTCCTGTATCCCACCATGGAATCCAGGGTGTTCACTGCCTTATACGCAAGGGCTCCTGGCAGACCCAGGATAAGATAAAAAAACAACGGCGACAGGATCGTATCCACAAAATTCTCAGAGACAGACTCGATCACTGCTGATGCCATGTGTGGTTCATCCATACCAGCCGTATCCCTGCTCACCAGTGCCTTCAGGTCATCCCGTGCAGCGTCAGGATGACCCGACACCAATCCTGTCATGATCCGCTTTCCTGAAGTCAGCAGCATCCGAAACGAGAATGTGGATTTCAGGAAATAGGCCATTACCAGCAATGTAATAGCTTTGGGTAGAATGAATTGTGTGCTTACAACCAGCAGACCTGCCAGAAAGGATGTACCTGCCATAACCGCAACCATAAACACCCCGTAAAACCTCTTATCCTTATCCTTAAACACGGTGGCCAGACCCTGGAGGGATTTGATACATTTTCCCATCCAGACCACAGGATGAAGAATGCCGGGCGGTTCACCGAACAGGATATCCATGGCAATAGCCAGCACCAGTACCTCAATACTGTAGGTAAAGATAGCATCAGGCATATTCATAACATGGGATCCATTACTTTTTTCCAGATGTCCTTGATATCTTCCGGTTTACCCTCACAGGCCATCAATGCTTCGAGGATGAGGTTGGCAACTTCAGGGCGGTGTACCTGGTCGCAATCTGCACAACTCCACACCTGCCCGCCCGTTGACCTCTCGACCAAATGACCTCCGGTCCTTTCGTTATTACATGGGTAGAAAGGACAGAAACAGAATGTACAGTCCTGGCCCTCAAAATGGCAGGGGTAGTATTCACAGTTGGTCCTGCTGGCGATCTTACCCTGGTGCAGGGCCTCATCGATCTTCCTCTCTGCCAGTTCCCTGCCCCACTGGGTGACCGATTCGGCCAGGGCATCTATCAGTTTTTGGTTATCCTCCCTGGTCCTGACCGCCACCCTGATATAGTCCCTGCCAACCCGCCTGAATGATGCACAGTCCCGTATAAGAATTCCAAGACTGCGCATGCGCAGGTCGATCTCCCTGGAATCCATGCTGAAATCCCGTATCCTGACCATGATGAAGTTGGTATCGCTGGGCAGCGGGTCAAAACCCCTTACAAGGGATAGATGGTTCATCAACCAGTCCCGCTCAGTATGGATCAACTCTCTTGAACGTTCAAGGTACGAAGGGTCAGCAGCATGTTTTTCCAGCAACCAGGTACCCAGGGCTGTAGATATTGTACCCAAATTCCAGGGTATCCTGACATTTTCTATCCGGTTTGCCACATCGGGATGTACAATACCGTACCCGATCCTGACCCCTGGGATGGCAAATACCTTGGTAAGGGAACGCATAATTATAATAAAGGGATTCTCGTTAACCTTCGCAGCCATGCTGTGCTCAGGGTCGGAGAGTTCGATGAATGCTTCATCGATTATCAGGAAGGTTTCATTTTCCTGGCACTTCAGGGCCAGTTTTTCCAACCCCGGCTTTGGGATAAGTGTGCCTGTCGGGTTGTTAGGATTGCAGATGAACACAGCCTTTGACGCAGCAAGCATCTCATCTGTAATTGACCCGACATTACGGTACACGTTCCTGTACTCGATGTGTTTTGGTACTGCACCCATAAGTTTGATGTTAAGCTCATATTCACCAAAGGTAGGTTGGGGCAGTATTACAGTATCACCCACGTCCAGTATGGTCTCGGCTATTAGTCTTATAAGCTCGGAAGAGCCGTTGCCAGGAATAATATTTTCAGGGTCCACGCCTGCAAATACGGCAGCTGCCCTCTTAAAATCCGGATAACGATTGTCAGGATACCACTCAATATCATTAATTGCATGTATTGCAATTTTTCCGATTGCGCCCTTGTCAGGTGGACCTAAGGGGTTGAAGTTGGCACTGAAATCCAGTAATTCAGTCATGTTCTGTCTGGCATTTTCAGCAAACCGGCCGCCATGAGTACATTTTTGGATTTCGGCTGCAGTTTTTCTTAAAGATCGATCAACTTGCCTCACAATTCCGAGAATGGGGTGCTTTACTCATAACTATTTCGTATTCGATGTCAAGATACATACTCAATTTTATTTCCGGTATACGAAATAGATTTATATTGAAGGAGGCCATATAGTCTTAAAAGGAGATTAAAATTTGAGGGAGTCGATATTAGTGAAAATTCGAGTTGTAAGTTCAAAGGACGAAATTAGCACACTAGATTCAGATGAAGAGATAGTACACCTGGCTTTCAGGCCTTCAAACAAGGATATTTTTGCCCTGGCCAATAGATGTCCCGGGCTCAAGGCACTTCACATTCCAAGTTCCTATAAAAAGACTGTTTCTAAGTCTATTGGAATGTTTTTGGAAATGCAACAAATCCAGCTTATGGAAGGCGATGTATGGGGACACCGCAAGGATATTAACGAATACTATGAGATCAAGGCAAGTATCATGGATCGGATCAGCGATCTGAAGAAGGAAGGAGTTTCTGAAAAGAACATACACAATAAAATGACTAAGGAAACTCGACTAAGTCCTGATCTTATCAGCTTCCTCATTAAAAATTGATCTGATA
The DNA here is from genome assembly GCA_030610815.1 of Methanosarcinales archaeon. Lineage (GTDB taxonomy): Archaea > Halobacteriota > Methanosarcinia > Methanosarcinales > Methanocomedenaceae > Methanocomedens_A. Next base: position 18,781 of record JAUWRA010000024.1, on the reverse strand, counting down.
CTATCTATCTGATAATATACGTCTGGTAAATAATAGCGGACTCGCCGCGATTCGAACACGGGTCTGCGGGTATCTACACCGACCGCCAGTTTTGACGGTACGGTCCCGAAGCCCGCTAGGATATCCTGGCTACCCTACGAGTCCACAACGTGTTTTGGTAAATATACAACGTGTTTTGATAAAAACACAACGTGTTTTGACAAAAAACATCATAGAAGGTTGCAAATCCACTTTAGCGAGTGAATCATATAAAAAGTTATTCACAACAGCCATATCCAAGTTTTTAAGTGTCTTCTGTATAAATAACAATTCATGCAACCTGCCGGAAATATCCATGACCCTCTGCACGGGCATATTCCCATAAGCCGCCTGGAGTCTCTTCTTATCGGGACCCGTGAGATGCAGCGTTTGCGGCGTATCCAGCAGTTGGGGCTGGCAGATATTGCATTTCCAGGTGCCAACCACACCAGGTATGAGCACAGTATAGGTGCTATGTATGTGGCAAACCTTATCGCACGTACCCTGGGACTGGATGAAACCGAAGTGCAGAAGGTAAGGGTGGCTGCATTGCTGCACGATGTAGGGCATTCCGCCTTCTCCCATTCTGTAGAGGCAGTACTGGCAAGGAACCCGGATTATATGCCTGTAATAAACGGGATACGATTTTCCAGCCATGAGACATTCACGGCCCACATTATTACAAATAATTTCCCAATGTATGACAGCATAGCAGGTGAGGTGATATCCCTATTCGGGGTCGATGTCAATGTTTTCTTCAAAGAGATCTCTGCAATGGCTACAGGGGATGTTGAGAATTCAGGGAAACCCTATCTATCCCAGATAGTGTCTGGTGATATCGATGCCGACAGGATCGATTTTCTCATGCGTGATTCATACCATACAGGTGTGTCCCTGGGACTGATCGATGTGGAGCAGATCGTCGGCAGCCTGACCCTGGATAACGACCGTATCGTGCTGGGTGGTATTGATAGTTATGGGGAGGATATGGCCATAGCAGCAGCAGAATCAATGCTAATTGCCCGCTCACACCACTATTCTGCCATCATCCATAATCCGGTAACCCAGAGCGTTCGTGCAATGCTGCTCAGGGCCCTGGAAGATACCCTTGATACGATGGAGGATCGCACTGCCATTGTACTGAGTCTCTCTGAGTTCTTTACGATCTTTAATGACGGCGACCTGCTGGATTTTATCAGGCAGCAAGGTCCCCCTTCTGCAAGGGATATGCTCCAGCGCATCAGGGAAGGGAGGATATGTAATACTGCGGTACGGTTCAACCAGAAAACACTAAAACCCAGTATAAGGATGGCACTGTCCACTATTGCACGTTACGGTGCTGCAAAGAAGATGTTCGAGCGGGAATTGGCTAAGCGCTTTTCCCGGCACTATGGCATACCAGTGCTGATCGACCTGTCAGTAGCCAAGGGTGTACCAAAGGGCACCCGTATCCTGAGGGGTGGGGAAGAACACTTCCTGTATGATGAATCGGCCCTTGCCAATGGCCTGGTAAGGTCCATATCCCGCCAGATATCTTTGTGTGTGTTCTCAGGAAAGGAACCAGGGGAACTGGAGGTCATATCCGGTGACATACTGGCCACGATCGAGGATCTGTCTCCTAACCTTTTACGTTTTATCAGGAACGATATATACCTGAACATCGAAGGCGTTATGCTGCTGTTCTACTGCCTGCATAACATGTTCTCGAAGGAAGATGGTACGCGATTGTTGATCCCGCGCATCAGGAACATTACCTGCCTGTACGAGTTGGTCAGGCACCTGGGACAGCAGGAACGTCTAAGTAACCTGCTGGATTACCGCTTCCATGACAGGTACGGTTTCCCGTATTCGGACAGCCTGTTCGAGGATATCCAGAAATTGACAGCCATGGGCCTGGTGGACGAGGACCTGCGTTATTATGAAATGAATGGTCACTGGTCCCAGAGATATGAATATGTACTGAGCAGGGAAGGTGTTGAGTACGGGAAGAGTATCGCACGGTATTATCCCAAAGAGATGAAACAAATAACAGATTACCTGGACCGGCACAAACACGAGATACCCAGGGATATGGTGTACATACACTCGGAGAGGTACAACAGGTGACATGTAAAAAAATAGTGTGCTGAGAAATGAACATGTTCGACTAAATAGTAAACTTATCTTCAAAACGAATATAATCTATATATTTTTATATATAAACAGTAAAATATCTGGATTAAATATCAGTTCATTAATTATAAGTTCCATAAATACATGTAGATTCGATATTGTGGAAACTCTAATATCGAACCTGGTATATGCCAGATCCATGTTGACAGCATTTGGTATTGTTTGGGTCGTTTTCCTGGTCTATATATTCATGCTCTTACAGACACGAAAACAGCTCAACAGGCAGATGGAATTATTAGGACATCTTAAGGATTAGATATCTGGAAAGAATGAAAGAATAATAGATATTCGGAAACAATACCATGAGGAAAAAAGATAAGGTTACAATATCTGTTGTAGCGATCATACTAATAGCCATCATCGGAATGTGGGGGCTGGACTTTTCATCAGAATACCTCACAGTGACTGAAGTTACCCAGAACACTTCAGCTTATATTGACCAGCCTGTATATATCACAGGTAATGTAAAGGAAGGTACGTTAAGTATCGGTACAAAAGAAACCGGTTTCATATTAACAGATGGTAATGCAGATCTTGAGGTATTATACCGCGGTGACCGCCCTGACGGACTGGGTGAAGGTGAGAAAGTATCTGTAAGAGGTATTCTGGTATCAGAGAATAAAGTAGAGGCTAATTTCCTTGTAATGGGATGTCCTTCAAAATATGGGGTATAACCGGGATATAACTTCATGTTCACTTTGGCTCTTAAGGGATGTTGGGAATAAATGAGAGTATATGATAAATCATACATTAAACTAAACGCCAATACCGAGAACGGTAAAGTACAATTAGTGCCGGAAGGCACACTTTCGCCTGTGGCAAAACCAATCATTAACCGTATTAACAAAGTATTCCTTGAAGAAAAACCAATTTATGTTGACGACAAGAAGATCATCTTCTCATCCTGGGCTCCCCCGATACCCAGCACTGCCTTTGACCGCCTGATCTCTGCCCAGATTGCTTCAGTATTGAAGAGAAGGGTACCTGACCAGTCATCTATCGGCATCACCATGCGCTGTCCAAACAAGTGCATCCACTGCGGCGCCGCTGATATCGTTGCAGACCCCGAACTCTCATTAGATGAGGTTAATAGGGTGGTCGATGAATCCATTGAACTGGGCTCATATCTCATATCCTTTGACGGCGGCGAGCCTATGCTCAGGCATGACCTGGCCGACATGGTCAGGCATGTGGATAAGTCCAGGGCAATTGCCACCTCATTCACGTCCGGGTACGGGCTGACCCCTGAGAAGGCTAAAGAACTAAAAGCAGCAGGACTGTATGCTGTGAGGGTCAGTATTGACAGCCCCCGTCAGGAGGAACACGAAAGGGTGAGGGGACGGGCCGGCTCATATGAGGATGCAATGAAAGGTATTGATAATGCCCTTGCGGCCGGTATCCTTACTGACATGTTCGTGGTGGTCTCGCCTGATAACATTGATGAGCTTGAGGATTTCTATACTCTTGCAGAGAATAAGGGTATGCATGAGATGTCACTCTATGAGATCATTGCAGTGGGGCGTTGGCTGGACCATGAGGACGAGACCATAGGTCCCAGTGATGTGGACAGGCTGGGACGGTTCCAGAAGGAGAAGAACAAGCTCAGGGACGGACCCCGTATTACTGCATTCCCCTTCTTCATGGGCCCTGACATGTTCGGCTGTTTTGCGGGCCGACGGTGGGTACATATCACATCGGGAGGCGACGTGCTGCCCTGTGCTTATACACCGCTCAAGTTCGGGAATATCAGGGATGAACCGCTGAAAGTTATCTGGAAGCGTATGGGTAAAACCTACAGGAAAACCCCACCATCATGCCTGATGCGTGACAAGGAATTCAGGAACAGGTATATTCATTCAATACCTGAAGGCACTCCGATGCCATTTGATATGGTTGATAAGTGAAATCAAAAATTAAGAATTGATGATCTCATCAAAGGCAGACACCACCGTTTCCAGGTCATCCCTGGATACTCCGAAGGTGCTGAGCTTGAAGAACTTTGTCAACCCGGCCTTGATGCCGTGTATCTTGCGAGCCTTCAATTCCTTATAAAGGAAATACCGCCCGCCTTTTGCGGTCTGTGACATCTCGTACAGCACAGGCGCCTCAAAGAACATCAGGTCATGGTTGTGGGGCTTATCCCCCATCTGTACCAGTCCCAGGTCTTCCAGTTGGGAAGAGAACCACCTGGCCTTTTCCACTTCCTCACCCCAGTGCCTGGTACGCTCCACCACTTTTGGGAAGGATGCGATCATTGTCATGATAGTAGCACCCCTGGCAGTACATCCAAGCAGTTCGATCTCCTTGACCTTGTGTGTAGGTGATCTCTCAAATACCTTGCCTGAATTTTCTTTTGATACCCCGAGCACGCCTATCGGACCGGATGCTGCCATGGACTTATGCCCGCTGCCAACTATGAAATCAACATCCATCTCTTTTGCATTTACAGGCATCCTGCCTACTGAATATGCACCGTTCAGGATCAAGGGCACATCGTACTGGTGGCATATGGCTGCTATTCTTTTAACATCAGGCAGGTTGCCGTAGTTGCCGTCAGGGTATGTGACCAGTGCCAGTGCAGGAGGCCTGCCTGATTCCCTGGTAACTTCTTCAATGGCATCGGCATATCCATCAGCATCGATATGGTAATCAGGGGAACCGGAATTGGGTACGGCCTTGATATTGAGCCGGGCACGTTGTGCAGCTACATGTGAGGAATAATGTGCGTTCTGGTCAAGGACTATCCAGTCCCCATCACTTGTCATGGAGTGCATAATTGCGAACTTGGACTCCCTGGCACCATTGGTCACCCTGGCCTCGTCAATGCCCAGGAACTCAGGTAAGGCCTTATGTATAAAATCATAGATGGGGGGTGTCTTGATCTGGTCCAGGGCGCCGGGACAGAAATCACATACCGAATATCCGTCACCCCACTCCATCAGTGCCGCCCTGGCCTCGTCGGTCAGTATCCCGCCGCGCTGTAGTGGGTCGATATTTATGGTTCCACAGGTGGCACGTTTGATGTTTTCGAATTTCTGGAGATATTTGTCAATATTATCCATATTTTACCACATATATGTTGTTACTCTGTGAATTTCTTTTTTTACGTTTTTTAGTCATAGAATATCTATGTCAAAATCCATACTTTTTTATTTCGAACAATATATAAATTTTGGATATTTAATGTTTTGCATCTTTAGGTTTCGCCAGGGGCGCATCTTATCCCCGCACCCCTGCCCTCTCACTTCCACATTAAACCCTAAAATATCGAATTAAATTAATTAATTGGTGCGATTATAGCCCTTGATTTCAACTGCAACATAATAAAATCATCACATTCCCATTTACGAAGGCATATTCCATTCTTTACAATATTTTCTTAATATCTTCAGAATTCCCTCACTTCTAGCCCTTTTTTCCAAATACTCAAAATCTAACCGCTCTCGATAAATTCTAATCATAAACTGTGCCTGGTCACAATCTGTTTGGGATTCCCAATGAACACATGCATTAAGACGGTCAATTATTAAATCTTCAAATCCAATTACATAGACATTTAAGTTTCCAATTCTTATAACCGTTACTTTATCTTTATCTCCAGCAAGACGACTGTCTGGAATCTCTACAGAAAGACCTATTTGTTCATTTATCCAGTTCCTTCCGCTTGGTTTGAAGTTGAATACATTTTCCAATATTTCACCAATTATTTTTCTATTGCCTACAAGGTCTATATCATAACTTTGATACATTCCTTCGGTATAGAAATCCACAGCCGAACCGCCCACAACAATAGGTTTTTCACCTTTTTTTTCAGCTTCTTGTGTCAACAGTCCCATAAAATATATTTTTCTATCAACCAAATTCTCAATAGATGATATTTTTTCTAATTCTGTAATTATAATCTTCTCTCCATTTCTCTATTTCCAATCCATGTAGTCTTTCCAATAGCTATATTGTTTTCAATTTTTGATTTCATTAAATCGTAAAATCCATCAGTTTCGTCTTTATTTCTTGGTTTACGCCTAACGGTTTTTCCAGCTACCGGACTTATAAAAATACCGTCTTTGGTAGGGGTTATTTCCACAGTCTTGGGGTAACCTAGTTCTTGTAAAACGTATTTTGGAATTATGATTCCCTGACTGTTTCCTATTTTTCTGATATTTATTAGCATTGTTATAACAATGTTATAACATTTATGGCATATAATATTTGCTATAGTTAAAAATCCTGGGAATTTGGCTATGTGCAATTAATATAGAAAACAGGGAGTGTAGGAATTTTCAGCATAAAATTAGAACAATGTATTAATAATGGGTGCTATATCTAAATTGCAGGTGAAATAAATGGCGAAAAGACCAGGCGGAATGCGAGGAGTCAATCCCAGGGCCATGAACCAGATGATGAAACAGATGGGGATAGACACAAAAGAGATCGAAAATGTGGAACAGGTAATTATACGGACTCCCGACACTGATATCATCTTTGATGATGCCAGCGTAACAAAAGTGGCAGCCCAGGGTATGCTTACATACCAGATTATAGGTAATCCAAGGGAAGTTCCACGTGAAACCCCAATTCCGGATGAAGATGTAACACTGGTGGCAGAGCAGACCGGAAAGACCCCTGATGAAGCAATGGCAGCTCTTAAGGAAGCAAGTGGAGACCTGGCCGAAGCCATAATAAAACTTGGATCATGAACAATTGAACGTTTCTCATCTAACTCATTAAGTTTCCGGAAGATAACCTCATCTACCCTGGCACTAAATCGAGCTTTCATTACCATCCATTATTCGGATTCTTTTACCCCGAACCCGGAGACATCACATGCCGCTTTAATTGTATATGAACGAAGCAAATTACGGCAAGTGTAGAGACCTATCAGTCATTTTGGAGTTTAGTATATTATTCTGGCAAAAGGGAAGATTTTCTTTTTGTACATAATATCTAACTTCCTCCACTTTTTTTGTAAATTAACCCATAAGCATTTTATAATTGAATGCAGTTATTAATATAAAATTATAAATAAAGGATTTCTTGAGATCAGTAGCTATTCCGCAATCAGGTAATTTTCTTAAAGACTATTAACCCTCTATAAAATTACCAATCGAAATGTTCTTTAAAGACAACATTCATTTAGGCAAGTAGTCACTCGTTGACGATTGTAATTGTCCGGATACGTTTTGAGCACAAAAAACAAGAAAAACTGGCTAACATGAAAGATATAATTACAAGCTCCAGGGAAGAATTGACAAAATTATTATGGAAATCTGACCCCAACATTCACAGGCTACTGAAGAATAGTATTAACGTCCATGATTCCAGGAATGAGATTTTCCACTATTTAGATAGTACAGATACATCATTGTTCACCATATATTCCCATAGTAAACAGGATATGAATATCCTGGAAAAAAAGAATGCACGGGATTGCATCAGGGTTCTAAAGACGATATTACGGACCCAAAATGAAAAACAATCACACTTCTCAGCTCTTAGGGCATTGTACAATATTGCCAGGGAAAACAGGGTACCTAAGAATATCAGTGAAGGGTTCCTTTCCGAGTTTATTTACCTGTTCAGGGGAATTAATGGGAATTCCGGGTTATTTGCTGAAAAAGAAAAACCTCCATTTCTAAATTTCGATGGAATGGAAGCCGCACTTGAGAGAACAATGTTCCTGGATGATTATTCTAAAAGAATGGATCTGTCTTTCAAGAAATACAGGACAGGTCTGGACCGTGACCTGGTCCCTGAAAGAAATGATATGAAACAACGAATTTTACAGCAATTCGATGGAAATGAGGAGGACTGGACTGACTACAAATGGCAGCTTGACCATATTATTTCTGATATTGATACGCTCCAAAATGTGGTGGCATTGGACGGAGGCGAGATACGTGGTCTTAAATTAGCTATTGAAAATAATATCCCGTTCCAGATAACACCGTATTACTTATCCTTATTTGACAGTGAGAACCTGAAACAATACGACTTATCCATAAGGGCACAGGTACTGCCCAGTGTGACATACTGCCAGAACTATTTACGGAGCATTCGGACCGGAACAAGCATGGATTTCATGGACGAGGCTTCGACCAGCCCCATTGAAGCTATTACCAGGAGATATCCGAAGATACTTATTTTAAAACCGTTTCAATCATGCCCCCAGATCTGTGTCTATTGCCAGAGGAACTGGGAGATCAAAAGTCTCCAGGAAAGTAGTATCACTAAGGAGACCGTGTTAAAGGCGATCAACTGGATAAAAGCCAATCCGCATATCAGCGAGGTGCTGGTAACGGGAGGCGACCCGTTGACGCTGAACGATTCCATTATTGACAGGCTCCTTGGCATGATCTCTGACATCGAACATGTGGACCGGATCAGGATAGGGACCCGGACGCTTGTAACACTGCCTTCCAGGTTTACAGACAACCTGATAGATATCTTTAGTAAATATCACAAGCTGGGCGAACAGGACCTGTGCATCATAACCCATTTCCAGCATCCCACTGAGCTTACTCCTGATACCATTGATGCAGTATCAAGGATCAAGAAACAGGGCATTAATATTTACAACCAGCAGGTATTCACCTATTATAACAGCAAGAAGTTCGAAAGTTGCCTGCTTAGAAAAACCATGAAGAAATCAGGTATAGATCCCTATTATACTTTTAACACCAAGGGCAAGGAAGAGACTATAGACTACCGTGTACCTATCTCAAGGCTTGAGCAGGAACGACAGGAGGAAGCCAGGCTCCTCCCGGGACTGGAGCGGACTGATGAATCGGTATTCAATGTACCCAGGCTGGGCAAGTCCCACCTGAGGGCGTGGCAGGATCATGAGGTGATCATGATACTTCCTGATGGCAGGCGTGTGTACCGGTTCTATCCCTGGGAGTCCAAGATGGAACTTGTGGATCCCTATAATTATGTGGATGTGTCCATATACCACTATCTAAAACGGTTGTATTATGATGGCGAGGATGTTGATGAGTATAAATCTATATGGTATTATTTCTGACACAAGAAGTTTGGTGGAGGTTTTCAACCATGAGTGAAGATGGAAAATTTCCAGAAGTTGAGATGTAGCCAAGGATTAAAACAGTACTAAACATGCGTTATTACATCTTTATCCTGCCAATCTCCAGGTACATGATCTGATCTCCACTGCGCCAGGCAAAAACCATCTGTTTTCTCACACTGTGGGCAAGCCTGATCGCCCTTGATAGCTGGGGCAGGTTGAACACATGTTCGATGTTCACTGCATGTACCAGGAATTGGGAATGCATCATCGTATCCAATCCGTCAATTTTTTTATAGACCCGGTAATGGGTGCCGAACTTATACCCGGTCTTGGCTACCATCCCCGAATCCCTCAGGTCCCTGTAAACTGCCAGTTTTTCCTGGAAATCGCTTTCCACATCAATTGCACTATCTGCAAATTCCATGCTGGCGAGTAGATTGTCCCCACTGCTGTCACTGAGGTCCAGTACATTTTTCTCCTGTAAATATGCTGCCTCAACTAATGATAACTGGAGGCGGATTTCATCCAGGGGTTTACCGTAAAAGAATTGTTTGTGCAGCAGGGCAGATGCATCGGCATCCCAGACCATGACCCTGTCTTCCAGAAGGGTGGCCTCAATACCCTTATCCGGGACATTTTCATTCATATCACCTTTCATTGTGCGAAGCTTCACACCGTAGAAGGTGATGTCACTTTCTTCGTCCACTACAGCAATCACAAGTTCCTTGCGCATGTTGGCTGTGGTCTCAAGCTGGCGTACCAGGTCTTTTAAGGGCATGGGATTACGTTCGGAGAGTGTGTATACGAAATATTTCGAAGGGGTCTTACCGGGCCGGCCACCTCTGGGATATACCCTGAAATCTGTGACTCCGGGCTTTATGAAATAACCCCTTTCACGCATGTCTTTATAGACGATGTATTTCACTTCAAAATTCTCTTTTTCCCTACTTGCATAGCTGATCAGGTCCTTGAAATCAAGGCCCTTCTTATCCCTGGTGACCTTGATCCTGCCTTTGTAGGTGAGGTAGGCAGCTTCGATTAGGGTTAGTTCCAGGAAATCGTCTTTTGGGTTGCCATAGAAACTGGTGTTGTAAAGTGTCTCCTTAGTATCAGGTTCCAGTTTCACGACATGGCAGTCCAGTTTGCCGTTAAATGCATGGTTCTGGTTCATTCACTTCACTTATGGGAGGTTAAGTTAAATAGCCTTCCTGATGATTCCAGGTTAATAATCGTAAGGTATTTATTTTACCTCTTCATTTGGTTATTTCTGACCGGGATATATTTACCGGGTATGAAAGGAGAGAAATCATATGGTAGCAAAAATAAATGTTGATGAATGTACAGGATGCGGAACATGTGTCGATGAATGCCCTACTGAAGCCATTTCAATGAACGATAATGATATTGCGGTGGTAAATGCGGATGAATGCACAGATTGTGGAATGTGTGTGGATGCATGCCCCACTGAAGCAATTTCGGTAGAAGAATAGGCATACAGATATATTTTCAAATCGGCTATTATATCAACGTGCCTGATTTGAGAAAAAAACATGCCAGTGAAAGTAGATATAGATGAATGTGTAGGATGTGGAACCTGCATGGATGAATGTCCACAGGAACCCATATCAATGAATGACGATGACATTGCGGTTATCAGTGATGAGTGCACTGATTGCGGATTGTGCGCAGATGCATGTCCAACTGCCGCAATTTCATCGGATTGATGATCAATATTCGTTTTATTATTTTTTCCGGAGGTTGGCCAATGACTGAAACAATCAAAACAGGCGTATTAGGTGCAACAGGAGCGGTAGGACAGAGGTTTATTGAGGCTCTTGCCAACCATCCCTGGTTCGAGATCACTGCCCTGGCAGCATCTGAGCGCTCTGCAGGAAAGAAATATCGTGACGCTGCCAACTGGCGGCTGGAGTCACAGATACCTGAAGAAGTAGCCGATGTCGAAGTGGTGCCGGTTGATGTTGGAGCAGTGGACGCTGATCTGGTGTTCTCTGCACTGCCGGCGGATCTGGCAAAAAAGGTGGAACTTGATTTTGTCAAGGCAGGCTGTGTGGTTGCCAGCAATGCGGGAGCGTTTCGGAAGGAGGTAGATGTACCTCTGATGATCCCCGAGGTCAACCCGGAGCACCTGGGGCTGATCGATGTACAGCGCGACAACCGCGGCTGGGACGGATGTATCGTGACAAATCCCAATTGCACCACTATCATGTTCACTTTGACACTGAAGCCCCTGATGCAATTCGGGCTTGAGAATGTAAATATTGCGTCCATGCAGGCCATTTCGGGTGCGGGTTTTGACGGCATCCCGGGTATGGCTATACTGGAGAATGTGGTGCCCTATATCGGCGGTGAGGAGGAGAAGGTGGAGAGTGAACCCCTGAAGCTCCTTGGTGAGTTCGATGGCAGCCAGATAATCCCTGCTGATATTAATATCAGTGCGAGCTGTCACCGCGTGCCTGTGATGGACGGGCACCTGGAGGCATTATGGGTTGGCATGGCAGATGACCCTACGCCCGATAAGGTGCGCCAGGCGTTCCTTGACTTTGACCCTGGACTTTCAGACCTGCCCACCGAGCCTGAACACCCGATTATTGTGAGGGATGAACCTGACAGGCCCCAGCCCAGGCTGGACAGGAATGCTGGTAATGGTATGAGTGTGTCTGTGGGCCGGATACGGGAAGGTATCAGGTACATGGTGATGGGGCACAATACTATCCGGGGTGCGGCAGGTGCCAGTGTGCTGAATGCTGAGTTGATGCATAAGAAAGGGTATCTCTGAGTCCGGTTGGTTGGGGTACCTGGATATTTTTTTAACGTATAGGAGAGTATATACTTTCCTGTAGGTTTTAAGTCTCTTCATAAATCATGTCAATGACTATGAATATCTTGGTTTTCGATGGTGGTTCAAATGAATAAAGAACATTTTACCCAACATCCCACTGTACCCATGGATGTGAGCCCAAGGTCAGTCAGCGAGATTACCCGTGCCATGACCAAGACCGGTTTCCAGGGCAGGAAACTGGGTGAGTCAGTGGAGGCCTGGGTCCGGATGCTGCAGGAGGATGAGGTCACTATCATGATGGGGCTGTCCGGTGCTATGGTGCCTGCAGGCATGAGGGGCATTATCACATTCCTTATCCAGCATCGTTTAATAGACTGCCTGGTGTCCACCGGTGCCAATATCTTTCACGATATCCATGAGAGCCTGGACAGGAAACATTATGTGGGCACGCACATGGCAAACGACGAAACACTGTTCAGGCATGGCATTGACCGGATACATGATGTATTCGCAGTCGAGGAAGAGTTCAGGGAGTCAGACCGGCTTATTGGTGATTTCGGTGCGTCCCTTGAAAAAGGCAGGAATTATTCATCCAGGGAGTTCATCTCGCTACTAGGCAGGCGGGTGAAGGAAATGGGCGGGCGGAGCGATTCGATCATCGTGAGTGCCTATGAGCATGATGTGCCAGTATTCGTGCCCGCACTGACTGATTCGTCCATAGGCATCGGGCTGGTATATGCCCGCCGCCGTGGACATGAGGTGATGGTAGACCAGATAAAGGATGCCGATGAGATCACGCAGATCGTGGAGCAGTCTACAAAGACTGGTGTGGTGTATGTTGGCGGTGGGGTACCTAAGAACTTTATCCAGCAGACCGAGGTGATCGCGTCCCTGATGGGTGGCGATGTGGGGGGGCATGATTATGCCATCCAGTATACTACGGATGCACCCCACTGGGGCGGGTTGTCTGGCTGTACCTTTGACGAGGCAGTGTCCTGGGGTAAGGTGGCAGGGGGTGCAAGGAAAGTGCAGGTATTCGTGGATGCCACCATTGCGCTGCCTATTGTTGCGCATGCGCTGCGTGAGCGTATGGAGGGTGTGGTGCGGCAGGGGCCTGTGTTTGATTGGGGTGAGGATGGGGTGAAGGTACGGTATGGGTGAAAATCTGCCAGGGAACGATATTACTCACTGATGACACTCGGACTAACGTCCAAGGTATCCAGAATCACCAGACCAATGCAAATAACAATACAAAAAAATAAATGCCCAGACCCGGATTTGAACCGGGGACAACTGCCTCTTCAGGGCAGCGCTCTCCCAGACTGAGCTACCTGGGCAGGTAGGGATATTCTCTTCTCTTTAATGGTATATCTAATCTTCGTTTTCTCCAGTCGCAGCCCGCTTTTATAATTCGTATGAACATACAGTCCACGTATGGAGCCCGCAGGGCTTCATACGTGTGCGGCCCGCTACTGGCCAGAGTAGCTGTGCCAGAGTAGCTGCGAGTATATGGGCCCGCGGAGATTCGAACTCCGGACCTCCGCCATGTCAAGGCGACGTCATAACCTGCTAGACCACGAGCCCTCAGTGCTTACAGCATCCTTTCCCTAAGTAATTATTTTAGATAAACCTTTGGATATGTTAGCGTTTTTTCAGGAATTTATTAGCTCAATTTTCATTTATGAACCACAGAGGACTCATAGAGCACAGAGTATTTTCCATCTATAGCTGTCATAATTCATCTCCTGAAATAATTATTGCTGGAAATGCAGTCAAATAGAACAAATAGTTATATCATTATTTGCAAACAGATTAACTATTATGGTTATTACAGTGGAGTTAGTTGTCAGACTTATAATCGAGTTGTTCTGGATATATGCAAGTATTTTTGCGATTCAATCAACAAAACTTCAATACTGGAAGCAGTGCTGGTATATCGTCCTGCTGGGCAGTATAATACATACCGGATATATATTTGCCGCCTTTGTAGACAACCCTTATGCAGGAATATTCAGGAATCTTGGAATGGGTATAGTAGCCATCGGCATCATCATGCTTGCAAGGCGGACAAAACACATTCTCGGATGATCAAATTATACAAAATCCTTCATCAGTGATCTTGTAATTAGCTGAAACATTATCACATCCTGTCATTGCTTCAACATCTATCTTATCACCATCCAGATGTATAATGTTATCCACTGTTGCCTTTAACATCGTTTCGATCTTGGAGTCCGCGGCCCCTTCAGTATAAGTAATTATCCCGGCACCTCCGGCTACTTTGATCCTCATGACATATGACTTTAGTACACGTATAATAAGTATCGGGGAATTGAACGAGAACAGTGTTGTCGTCGAATCAAGAACAGACCTGAATCGATGGGTTTTTTGGTAGATCAACTGCAAATCGTCAATTATCTTACTAACGATCTCAGTTGGATTCTGCGGGGAAGACATCTTGAGCGTAGCAGTCTCCTTTATTGTTGCACCAATTGATCCAGAGGCAATGTCCAGTACATACAACATTTCCTTTTGAAAATATTCATGAATGAACCAATTGAATTGCATCATTTTTTCTTCAAGCTGGAACATGTTATAATCAGTCATTAAGTAAAGGCATATCTCATCATCAGACATTGCCTGTTGCAGGAAATGGTAACAAAATATGGATTTTCCGGTCTTGGGAGGACCATAGATAAGTGTCATGGTGTTATCTGGCAGTCCACCACCTATCAATTCATCAAAATCCGCAATCCCAGTCTTGATTTTAGGTATCATTTAAACTCGGTATATAAGATCGAAAAGAGTATCAAGTGCTTTATCCACACCTTCATTTTTCTGTGCAGAAACAGGTACTATAGGGACATCTTCCCATAAAGCCATCCGTTTTTTTATCTCGTCCGGTGTCAGGGCACCCGGGAGGTCATTCTTATTTGCAACAATTACTTTAGGTAAAGCCTCTGCCCGGCACATATTGATCATTTCCTTAGCGCGTGCAAACGTATCCGGTTTTGTCGAATCAATTATAATGAACGTGCCGATAGACTCCCTTGCCAGCGGTTCCAGCAGCAGGTCAAACCGTTCCTGCCCGGGAGTGCCAAAGACATCAGCAGAAAAACCTTTGTAATCCATATGCCCTATATCCAGTCCCACTGTGGTCGGAAACAGTTCAAATGCCTGCCGCTCCACAGAAACGGCCTTTTCTGCGATCGCATGGACAAAAGTGGTCTTCCCTGCATTATAGGGTCCGGTTACCAGGAGTTTCGGAATAAATACCTTAACCCCACCGGGTTCAGTAAGCTCAAAGAATGTTTTACATTTGGATGCCCTGGTCCAGTTGGATTTTACTACCATGAATACCTGTCTGTACATCACTTTTTGTTCAATACTAAAAAGTTGTATTTCACAATCGACCAGGCTTTTCAATCGTTCTACTAACCGGTCCTCATAATCCCATCTGGTGAAAAGGTATACAATATTCACTCCATGCTTAGCGGCAGCCCCATTCAACATCTTTATACATTCTATTGTGTTATCCGCACCAATTGAATCAATTAAAGTGGCTACGTTTTCAATCACTGCTGTTCCACCGGCGATATCTTCGATCGCAGGTAGCATTATTTCTCTACTTTTTGCAAGATCATCAATAATGTACTTGCCCATGGGGGGCACACCCATCATTTCTGAGATAGAGTCAATAAAAAAAATCTGGCCGGAATTCAAGGGGGTTTTCAGGTCCCATCCATATTTATCAAATACACGCTCTATCTCAACCGGCATCCGGGTATTAGTATAAATAAAACCGATCTCACTATCCAACTGTACCCGTTGTGAAATGATCTGGTACCCAAAGACATCAGATATAATGCCAGGCATTGCCTGGAACAACATCGATGTTCCCTTCGGTACACCTCCACCAAGGATATCATCCAGCCTTGGGATGTAAGTTTTCTTCAAGTCCATTATCCTATACCTCTTCCAGTATATCCTGGACCTGTTTACCTCGAATTTCTATCTCCAGTGTTATCAACCCGAACTGGGCCTCCACTTCAGCCAGGGCAAAAAGCAATGCCTTTTCTCCTGCAGGTTTGAGCAGCAATATCCCATGCTCGGTTTTAATGTTTACCTCAGATACCGCTCCGGTTCCCATCTGTGAACTTGCAGTTTCCGCACTTGCAATGATCGTCGAGCAGAGCGCACCCACAATACGTTCATTCATATCAGGCGGCATTATAGATGTTATCAGCAGGCCTTCCACACTCACTATACCCACTGCTTTTATCTGTCCGACCTGCATGAATTTGGCCAACACCTGATCCAGCTTTTCTTTCTTGGTTTCGACCATGTTTTCACCTTATTCTTCCTCTTCTATCATTGCTATAGTGTATCGTAGACCATCAATTAATGACTTTTCGGTAGTGATGGGGGCCAGGTTGGCACCAGCATCAGTTAATCTTTGTACTGCCTCATGCTTAATACCTGTAATAATACATGTGGCACCGAGCTGTCTCGCAAACTTTGCAATGTTGATCAAAGGTTCTGCAACTTCAACATCTGGCGCTAATCCTGAGATGTCAAGGATCACTCCTTTTGTTTTTTCCACTGTGATCTGGTCTAACATGGTTACCATCAGGCTGTTTATCCGGGTAGTATAAACCTCAAGCCTGTTGACGGTTTCCTGCAATTCGTGCTCTGCCTTCTTTTGCAGGGTGATGTCGCGTGACGCAGCAAATGCGCCCACAACTTCTCCTGTCTGGTCCATATATACTGAAGCATTAACCGCCATAGTGGTCCGGGACCCATCCTTTTGTTTCATAACCAGTTCGTAATCCCTGATCTCACCGGTTTCAAAGACCTTCATTGCACCCTTATGCGCCTTTTCCGGGTCAGTGAAATAATCAGCAAAGGGTGTTCCGATCAACTCGTCCCTGCTTCTGCCTGTAGCCCCTATTGTGGCCGTGTTCACATCCATGATGATCCCTTCCTGATCAAATGTGACCAGAGGATCAAGGCTTACCTCGATCAATCCACGATTGTAACGTTGAAGTTCATGAATTTCTTCTTCGGCCTGCTTACGCTCACTGATATCTTTAAAATCCTCTACTATCCCAATAAATTTGCCGTTCTTCTCCAATCTTGCAGCATTCACAATAACCGATATCTCTTTGCCGTCTGGTCGCGTCTTGACACATTCATGTTCAGCAAACGTTTCTCCCTTTTGCATCATCTCAAGTGGACAATCTTCAGAATGGCAGAGCCCCCCGCTGAAGATATCATAACATTTTTTACCTATGATTTCATCCTCGTCCATGCCTACCATCTGGATAAAGCTTTGATTCACCTTGACAATGTTAGAATCAGCATCTATTACACACATTCCATCGGCAGCGATCTGGAAGATCAGGTCGATCTCTGCTTTGCTTTCAGACAGTGCAATTTCAGCTTTTTTTCGCTCGGTAATGTCACGGGCAGCCGCAAATGCACCCACAACCATTCCGGTCTGATCCTTATAGACCGAAGCGTTGTAGGCAACAGTGGTCTCGGTTCCGTCCCTGGCTTTCATGACCAACTCGTAATCCCGAACCTCTCCGGCTTCAAAGGTCAGCATGGCACCTTTGTATGCTTTATCAGGATCTGTGAAATAATCAGCAAATGGGGTTCCTATCAACTCGTCCCTTCCTCTGCCTGTAGCCTGTATCGTTGCCGCGTTCACATCCAGTATGGTCCCTTCCTGGTCAAAGGTTACCAGCGGATCCAGGCTCGTCTCGATCAATCCCCTGTTATAGCGCTGGAGATTCTGTATCTCCTGCTCTGCTCCCTTGCGCTCGGTAATGTCACGGGCAACGCCAAAGGCACCAACCACCTGCCCCGTCTCATCTTTATAGATCGAAGCATTGTAGGAAACAATGGTCTCGGTTCCGTCCTTTGCTTTCATGACCAGTTCGTAATCCCTGACCTCTCCGGTTTCAAAGCCCAGCATCACACCTTTATATGCTCTTTCGGGATCTGTGAAATAATCAGCGAACGGCGTTCCAATCAACTCCTCCCGGCTTCTGCCAGTGGCTTGAATTTTAGCCTCGTTCACATCCAGAATGACCCCTTCCTGGTCGAAGGTCACTAAAGGATCAAGGCTTACCTCAATTAATCCACGAGTGTAGCGCTGAAGATTCAGTATCTCCTGCTCTGCCTGCTTGCGCTCTGTAATGTCACGGGCAGCAGCAAATACACCAACCACCTCTCCTGTCTGGTCCTTATATACCGAAGCATTGTAGGCCACAATTGTCTCGGTTCCATCTTTGGCTTTCATAACCAGCTCGTAATCCCTTACCTTTCCAGTTTCAAAGACCTTCATCGCATCTTTATATGCCTTTTTCGGGTCAGTGAAATAATCAGCGAACGGCGTTCCGATCAACTCATCCCGGCTTCTGCCAGTGGCTTGAATTGTAGCCCCGTTCACATCCATAATGACCCCTTTCTGGTCGAAGGTTACAAGAGGATCAAGGCTTACCTCAATTAATTCTCGATTGTAGTGCTGAAGATCCTGTATTTCATGCTCTGCCTGCTTGCGCTCGGTAATGTCACGGGCAGCAGCAAATACACCAACCACCTCTCCAGTCTGGTCCTTATATACCGAAGCGTTGTAGGCCACAATTGTCTCGGTTCCATCTTTGGCTTTCATAACCAGCTCGTAATCCCTTACCTTTCCAGTTTCAAAGACCTTCATCGCATCTTTATATGCCTTTTTCGGGTCAGTGAAATAATCAGCG
>JAUWRA010000009.1 GCA_030610815.1 Methanosarcinales archaeon | reverse complement strand
TCAGTATTTGTCGACATGGCTGAAGCCATGCGGGCATCCATTTGTGATAAATGTAATGAAGTAGCGGCTGATATTAGCACGAACAGCACTCCTATCAATGCAAGTGGCACCCTTGCATCTTCGTTTTTCCATAATCTCATTTTTATTCAAACCTGGGGTATGGGATAAGATGAATGTAGTTAAGATTTATGATTGAGTTTTTATATAAAAATAAAAATATATATTTAGAGGCAGGCTAAATCTAAGCCGCACTATGCTGCAAATGGCATCCTTTAACTCCTTATTCATGCCTGTCTGCAGAGATTTTTTATTTTCTTATGGGAAGTTCAAAAAACCACAGAGAGCACCGAGTACACAGAGAAAAACAACAACTCTCTGTGCTCTCTGTGGTTGATTTTCTTTATCATGATTAAACTATCCAGAATAAATCAAAAAGCTACGGCCTGCATTCCAATACAATTAAGTAATGTGGGTCTTTGATGAAGTAACATGGCACAACTTGGAGTTGCTTTTGTCAGGGGCCTGAACATGTTCGGCCAGAACCGCATAACAGTGGAGGAGATGCGAAGCCTGTTGATAGAAATCGAAGATGATAGCCTGCATATCATAGACCTTTACAGAGCAGATAACATAATCTTTGAGAAGACCGGCATCCACTATGCAGAGGTAGGACTGCGGATACAGGCAGTACTATATCACCTTTTTGGAAAAGAGATAATGGTAACCACACGTTCGTTCAACACACTGAACGGGCTTATGAATAAAATATATGGACAGGATCATCAGAACTTGTGATCGATCCCGAACTCGGGCAGCCTCTCCCTGGCAGCCTCGCGCTTCTTTTGGTGGTCGGTCAGGAACTCTTCCATCAGGCCTGCAGCCCGCTTCTTACATGTTCCGCACATCAGGTCCCCTGACATACATTCATTCCTGATCTCAAGCACCTCGTTATCGTCCTCAACCAGATGATACAGCATCAGTTCATACACTGTACAATCGTCAGGCACGCCGCCGTGCTCTTTTTGTTCCTCCAGCGTCACCCGGCCACCGGTCTTGGCACGCATAATCTTCTTTGCAGCGGCTTTTGGTTCCTCGGTAAGGGCAATGATGCTGTCCGGGATGCTGCTGCTCATCTTGCCTCCTTGCAGCCCTGTCATGAATTTGTGGTACGTAGATGCCGGCGGCATGAATGCATAACCGCCCACCAGCAGTTCAACGTCCCTGACCGCATCCTGCACATGTTCCATATCGCCTTTCACATCGATATGTCCCTCGAACATTTTGATATCATCCTTATCAAAGTCCACTGCCAGTCGTTTTGCCAGGGTCTTGAACGCTTTTTCAGGTGCCGATTTGGAGTATATCTTAACTACACCATCACTTTGGAATACATGGAACAGGTTCATCTTATCTGCCAGTCCCCTGGTCAGCCTGATATGTGGGTCCTGGTCCGCACCCACTGGTATTACAACCGGGCGTGGGCCACCGAACTCCTGGAGTTGCGGGTGCAGGATATCGGCACTCTGCATAGTGGCCGAGACCATGTGTGCAATATTGGTCTCGCCATTGAATCCGTAGATGGCGCTCAATTCCGAAAAATTGGCCTTAACACCGAGTTCAAAGGCCAGGTCGCGCACCTGTGGGCTGGTGGATTGGGAATAGATTCGCCCGCCTTCCGGTTCGAAACCCAGGGCTATTAGGCTTAAGATATATTCCTCCACCCCGATGCGCCTGCACTCCTCCCAAGAGATGCCACGTACGCTATGCGCTTCCATGTCAGCCACTGCCATGAACACGGTACCGCCCTGCTGCTGGTGCCATATTATCTCCTCCATCACCATTTTATGGCCCAGGTGGATACGGCCTGAAGGCATGAACCCGCTCATGGCACTGAATGGTTTTCCAGAGTTCATGGCATCCACTATAGAATCGTAACTACGGTGTCCGAAGATTATACCACGGCGCATAAAGCGGTGGGGATGCTTGATACGGGGCAGCAGTTCATCGAAGCGGGATATGCCAAATTCGTCAAAGAGTTTCTGGTAGTCGTCTATGGATGATGATTCCCAGGGATTAATTTCATTCATGATCGGAGTGAATAAATAGCGATCAGGTAAATAATTGTTTCCATCCCGCCCCCCCATGAGCGGTTATCTGTACATCCCATAGTGGTCCTCTGCGGGTTTAGCGACCTGTTTCCTCAGGCCGGTAAGGTACTTCTCCACATTTTCGGCTTCGTTATACAGAGGTTCCAGGTCGATCCTGATGGTTGGAATAAGCTTGTCGATCATTTCAATCACATGGGCCGCTATCCTGGCATCAGAAATGTTGGTCCCTCTCTGGACAATGGGTACTAACACTTTCAGGCCCCGTATCTTACCTTCATTTAGGAGCACTCCGGAAATACCGGGAATCATGCAGTGGATAAGGGGTTCAATTTCAAGTTGTTCCAGTTCCTTCCTGGCAGCATCCGTACTTCCTATTCCAAAGAGTTTGAAACCATCTTCATCCAATATCTGTGTCTCAGGGGAAATTATTCTTGAACATCCTGCTTCTTCTGCAAATGAAAGGACAGTGTTGGCAACATTCCTCGCCATTGGCGGGTAAGGTGTAAATTCGGAAAGGAAGACCACTATCTTTGCCTTTTCATCGGCATATATCCTTGCAGGGAATTTGGGTTTTGAGTCATAGATCATTGAAACGGGCGGGAACTCATCTGAGTCGAGACCGCATATTTGGTCAAGGTTCAGAACGCTAACAAGGTAGCTGGCAACAATAGAATTTATTAGGCTGGTGGATGGAAAACCATTGATTACAGTTGAGTCTTCCAGGTCCATTTCTTTATATCTATGCATGATTATTTCCATTTTTTCACCTTTTTTGAGTTATTGGTATCAACATATTCGTATCTTTTCCCATAAAAATTACCTCTTTTTTGATGGTACTATATTTGTGGTAAAAATCAAGATAAACACATTTAGATATCGATATAGGCAATTTTCTTAGTTTCAATCAATTCTTTTGACAGGATATACAGGATATACAGGATATACAGGATTGGATTGGATTGGATCGTATCCTGTCAATCCTGTATGTCCTGTCAGAAATTTTCATTTTCTTGATGCCTCCCTCCTTTTGGCAGTTATCACCAGCGAAAGTGCTTACCCGGCAGATCACATAACCGTCTACGAGCACCCCGAAATTATATCTTATTGACCTCTTCCATACTGATCAGCCTGATATCGCTGTTTTCCAGCACTTCAATGGCATTGTTGATATTGTCAACCCTGATTATTAACAGGGCCTTCTGTGTTGCCATCGCAAAGGCATATGCATAATCAACATTAATATCATTAGAGCCCAGGACAGTGGATATTTCATGCAGGCCACCAGGGGAATCACTCATCTCAATACCCAGCACATCGGTTTCAGATACAGTGAATCCCGCATCATGCAGTACATTATGGGCCTGTTCGGGTTTGTCTACAACCATTCGCATCACACCGAAATCCCCTGCTTCTGCAATAGTAAATGCCCTGATATTGATATTTGCGGACTTTAGTTTCTCAGTGATCTTTTCAAGC
The DNA here is from genome assembly GCA_030610815.1 of Methanosarcinales archaeon. Lineage (GTDB taxonomy): Archaea > Halobacteriota > Methanosarcinia > Methanosarcinales > Methanocomedenaceae > Methanocomedens_A. The sequence continues at coordinate 26,914 of JAUWRA010000009.1, read as the reverse complement.
CTTCCCGCCTTGTTCTCGGCAAATATGGAGATCTGCTTAATTAACTTATTTTCCATTTATAACACCTCTATCAAATTTTCCTGTTATCAATAACCCTTTGTGCCTTACCCATGGAACGCGGAATTGTGCCCGGCTCCACGAGTTCTACCCTTGCTGAAATGTTCAGGACGGTCTGCAGCGCTTTGGTCACCTTTTTCTCAAGTACCATCAGGTCAGATATCTTATCGCTGAAAACGTCCTCTGTCACTTCCACCTGTACTGTCAGAGTATCCAGTTCGTTCTCGCGGTCAACAACCAACTGGTAGTGTTCGCCCACCTCAGGTATATCCATCAATACCGCCTCCACCTGGCCCGGGAATACATTGATGCCCCTTATGATTATCATATCATCGGTCCGGCCCAGGATGCGCATGATACGTGGATGTGTCCTGCCGCACTTGCACGGCCCGGACTTTATGGCTGTCAGGTCCCCGATACGGTACCGTATCAGGGGTAGTGCCTCCTTTGCCAGTGTGGTCACTACCAGTTCTCCTCTTTCCCCGTCAGCAAGCTGCTCCCCAGTCTCGGGGTCGATCACTTCAATAAGGAACTGGTCCGCCCAGATATGGATCCCGTCCTGGTATATACATTCTGTGAACAGGGGGCCGCTTATCTCTGACGTGCCGAATATGTCATACGCTTTGATACCGGTCTGTTCCTCAATTCTTCGCCGCATCTCCTCAGACCATGGTTCTGCCCCGAATATCCCGCACTTTAATTTCGTATCATTTGCGATGCTGATCCCCAACTTCTTGAAAACTTCGTTCACATAAAGGAAATAGGAAGGCGTGCATGCCATAGCTGTTGAACCCAGGTCCTGCATCAACTCGATCTGCCGTTCTGTATTGCCGGAACTGGAGGGAATGGCACTTGCTCCCACCATCTCTACACCGTAGTGCAGCCCCAGCCCGCCTGTGAAGAGTCCGTAGCCGTACCCTATCTGGACCACATCACCCCTGCCTATACCGATGGATGTCAAGCCCCTGGCCAGGGAGGTTGACCATTCCTTTATGTCATTCTCTGTATAGCCTACTACAGTGGGTTTGCCTGTGGTCCCGCTGGATGCATGGTAGCGTACTACCTGTTCCTGGGGCACGCAGAACATGCCGGTGGGATAGGTATCCCTGAGGTCCTGTTTTGTAGTGAACGGGAGTTTCCTGACATCATCAAGGGATTGGATGTCGTTCGGGGATATTCCTGCTTCATCGAAGCGTTTCTTGTAGAAAGGAGAATGGTTGTAAACATAATGAACAAGAGATTTAAGTTTCTCTTCCTGGATGGCTTTCAGTTCATCAACTGGCATTCGCTCAATAAGTGGCTCCCAATATTCGATCATAAGAATCAGAAAGATATTATTTATTAAAAATATATAACATGTTTGGTTGAACCGGCATAGTTCCATAATCAGGTTATGTAGTAAAAAATAGTAGTATCATTACAACAAATACCTATTTTTTCAGGGATGCTGGAATTATCGTGATGAGTTCACGTATCGCAAATAGCAGGTTATCTGGTGTATAGTCAAGTAACTTACTTACTTAATACACAAGTGAGACTTTACATTATCTTCTGAAACTGTTCAGAAAATCACAGGGGATAACCAATGCTTCCTGAGGGACGTTGAGAGACGTATCGCAGCGCAGCGTAGATACGTCAGTGCGCCCTTCTGCGGCGCAACTCGAAGGATGGCACAAATCGAAATAAGCACTATAGAACTATTCTTCGACATACTTAAATAAGATAAATTAGAATGTATTTATGAGCTATTTGAATAGCTTGATCGTATAGGGAATGGTCGTATCAGATTACGTTAATGTATAGTTAATACTATAGTCAAATTCAATATTAAAATTAAAGGGGTGAAAGTTTTGCCAGAATATTTATCTCCCGGTGTCTATGTCGAAGAGGTCGATACAGGAAGTAAACCGATCGAAGGTGTAAGTACAAGTACAGTTGGAATGGTAGGTGTAACTGGAAAAGGCCGCACAGACGGTCTTCCGCAGCTTGTTACAAGTTTTGCGGATTTCGAGAGGAAGTTCGGCGGATATTTAGGTACCGATATCGAAGAGGATAAGCGGTTTTTCGCATACGCTGCCGAAGCGTTCTTCCAGAACGGTGGACAGAGACTCTACATAAAAAGAGTGATTGCCGATGATGCCGTTGCATCGCAAGCTCAGTCAAAAACAGAGGTAAGTACACGTCTTACCAGAGACACTCCGGTTGTCGAGACTGGAAATATCGATGACAGGAAAAAAGTGACCCTCCTGAGTCTGCGGGGAATAGACACGGGAACCAAACTGACCTTTGTCAGACTGAACGATAACGGGACCGAGAGCAGTGATATCAATTCGGATATAGCGATTACCAGCTATGACCCGGTACGAAATACCGTGAACCTGACCACTGCGCTGACCCACAAGTTCGAGAAAAAGAACACATGGGTCAAGCTAGACAAGATACCTACAGCTCCCAATAACCCGTCAGACGACTCAATTAAATTCCTTGCTGCCAACAAAGGAGAATGGGGTGACTCAATCGCTATTGAGATCTACCCTGCTTCACGTGCAAAATCGCAGATAATTGAAGTAATAGGCACAGTTCTTACATCAAAAAAGTTCAAACTGAAATCCGCTGCAAACTTCTATGAAGGTGCAATTATCGTCTATGATGATGGTAACAGCAAACAGTATAGACTGATCGATGACATCGAGAACGACACCATCACACTTGATTCTGCATTCGATGACAACAGCGCAGTTGCAGATACCTTAACCCCGGCAACAAAAACAGTATCTACCTGCGAGTTCCGGGTCGTTGCATCCTATGAGGACCAGACAGAAAGCTTTGAGTTCCTGACAACAAACCCGAATATATCACATTATTACTACAAAAAGATCCACAACAAATCCAGTCTCATCGATGTTGAGGATATGTATTCGTCCTCTTCATACACCGAAACTGATCCGTTTGACCAGCCCTGCGGGGACGACGGTCAGAACCTGGCGTTCACAGCCGGAGATGACGGTTCACTTCCTGACAGCAATGATTACATAGGCATAGATGGTGGACCCGGGAACAAGACCGGTATCAAGGCACTGGAAGACATCGATGCGGTGAGCATCATCGCAGCACCCGGGATCACAGATGAAGATGTCCAGAACGAACTGATACTACAGTGTGAGTCATTGAAAGACAGGTTCGCGATACTGGACGGCCCCAGAGACTCATCCGACCTGGAAGACATCAAAGCCTTCAGGTCCAGGTATGATACCAAATATGCAGCATTATATTTCCCGTGGTTGTTGAGAAACGACCCCCTGGATGATGTAAATATTTACGTACCGCCTGCCGGATATTTAGCAGGCATCTATGCAAGGAGCGATGTCGAGCGTGGAGTTCACAAAGCGCCCGCAAACGAAGTTGTAAAAGGTATAAAAGATCTTAAATACAGCCTTAACAAACGGGAACACGACATCTTAAATCCGTACCCTGTCAACATAAATGTCATACGGGACTTTAGAAGTTCGAACCGCGGAATACGGGTATGGGGTGCACGGTGTATCACAAGTGATTCTGACTGGAAATATGTGAACGTCCGGAGACTCTTCATCTTCATTGAAGAGTCCATAGAAAAGGGCACCCAGTGGGTGGTCTTTGAGCCGAACGACGAACCACTCTGGGCACGTGTGAGGCGTTCAGTCACGAACTTCCTGACCCGCGTCTGGCGGGATGGTGCACTGCAGGGCAGCACACCCGAGGAGGCGTTCTTTGTCAAATGTGACAGGACGACCATGACACAGGACGATATCGATACCGGTAAACTGATCATGCAGATCGGCATAGCGCCCGTGAAACCGGCAGAATTTGTCATTTTCAGGATCGGTCAGTGGACCGGCGGTTCAGAGGTTACTGAATGAGGAGGTGGTAAGAAATGGCAATTGGTGAAAGAAATGACCCCTATGCGGTCTATAATTTTATAATCGAGATCGATGGAATAGCAAGTGCAGGCTTCTCGGAATGCAGCGGTCTCACAACCGATACCGATGTGATAGATTACCGGGAAGGCAACGAAGGACTGACTGTCAGGAAACTTCCCGGGCTGCGCAAATACTCGAACATCGTGTTAAAGCGCGGCATGACAAAAGACCTTTCACTATGGGAATGGCGCAAGGACGTGATCGCCGGGAAAGTTGAACGCAAGGCCGGAAGTGTCGTTCTGCTGGATGAGGTAGGTACTGAGGTCCACCGCTGGAACTTCCGCGAGGCATGGCCAGTCAAATGGGAAGGCAGTGCCCTTAACGCCAAAACAAATGAATCCCTTGTCGAAACCCTTGAACTTGTCCATGAAGGTGTTGAGATCGTCTCATAAGGAGACATTATGCTTTCTTCCCAGTTTGCCCCAGGGGTGTATTTCGAGAAAGTGAAATCCGGCATCTCTCCTGTATCCAGGGTAAGAATGGATATACCCGGATTTGCCGGAATATGTGAACGGGGTCCGGTAGACACACCACTCCGGATCAACAGCTTAAAGGAGTTTACGTTTTATTTTGGTGATCCGGTCCCGGACGGAATACTTGCATACTCGCTCAGGGGATTTTTTGATAATGGCGGGCAGACGTGCTATGTGACAAGGATAGCAAATATCGATGAGGCAACATGTGCTTCAAAGATAATCTACGATCGGAATGACGAGACCGCCGGGCTGCGGCAGCAGGCCATGAAAATTACCGCTATCAACGAAGGCAGGTGGGGCGCTAATATCGAGATTGACATCCGGAGCTCATCACGTGCCTCAACCACATGTTCAGGATTCCTGCATGATGAGCCGGTGAGCGGTTATGACTCGGCAGTGGTGAGATCTGCCAGATATTTCGAACAGGGCAGTGTTGTTACAATACGCTACATCGACCTGAGCGGGGATGTCAAACAAATTGTAGTAGAACTCACTGAAGTTGATAGCTCATCTGGAGTTATCAAATGGACTGGCGATACGTTACTGAACGTTGACAGGGACAGCGACATTACCTTTGCTACAATGGAATTCGACCTGATCCTGTCGTACAGGGACGAGATAAGGGAAAGCTTCACCTTTCTGTCAATGAATCCTGCGCATTTCCGGTATTTCGTTGATGTGATCAACGGAGAATCGGTGCTGGTAACAGTTGAAGACCTGCACTCCATAACCTCTGTCCCTTATAATATGCCTAAGGTCATAAAAGAAGCCAATGGCACGCCGGATAACCGGCTGGAAGGTGGAACGGATGGGATAGAAACACTCGCAGCAGAGGATTTCACAGGCAGCGAACTTTCCCGCCGCGGTCTTGCAACATTTGAGTCTATCGACGATATCACCTCACTTGCGGTACCTGATATCGTATATTCACAGAAGACTGTGGTCTGGTCAACGATACAGTCCGGTCCGTGTGAGGATGATGTATTCGAATCCAGTGATGTATATTCAACACATTCGCTAGGTGAAAACGACATCGATGAGATACACACGGCAATGATCATGCAATGCGAAAAACTTGGGGACAGGGTCGCAGTGCTCGACTTTCCCGAAGGGCTGGAGATCGAGGACATTCTTATGTGGCGCAAAAAATATAATTCGAAGTACGCTTTTGTCTATTATCCATGGATCGAGGTGCCGGACCCCCTGAAGATCAATGAGACCGGAGTAAGGTTAATACCCCAGTCCGGTCATATGCTGGGAATCTATGCAAAAAGCGATGCCACATACGGTGTGCACAAAGCCCCTGCAAACGAGATAGTTAGTAATTGCACGGGTCTTGAGGTCGTTTATTCGGATAGCCAGCAGGTTCAACTGAACCATGAAGGGATCAACTGTATCCGGTCATTCCCTGGAAGAGGTATACGCGTTTGGGGCGCACGCACACTGAGCTATGACCCGCTGTGGAGATATGTCAATGTGCGGCGTCTTCTTATCATGATCGAGAAATCCATAGACCAATCCACACAATGGGCTGTTTTCGAGTCGAATGATTTCAACCTGCGGCTTGGCCTCCGGAATACTACCACGTGGTTCCTGCGGGAGATATGGAAGGAGGGCGGTCTTGCAGGTGCGACCCAGGACGAAGCATTTGTTGTAACATGCAGCGAGAAGAACAACCCGCCTGAAGTGATCGATGCCGGGCAGGTAATTACCGATATACTGGTTGCACCTACCGTTCCGGCCGAGTTCATTACAGTCAGGATCATGAAATCCGAAGGCGCGGCAGAAATTATGGAGGTGTGATATCTTGGACTTACAGGATATACGATCTATGATATCGAATCCAATACCTGCATACAGGTTTTACGTGATCTTACTTGATGCTGTTGACCCAACCAAGTCCCCGGGCACAGCAGCAAAGCAGGCGCGTGAAGCTGGTAAACAGGTCGTTGCCGGTTTTTCTTCATGTACCGGACTGCAGATCAATACTGAAATTTACGAATACAAGGAAGGCGGCCTGAACTCATATGTGCACAAGTTTGTAACAAATACCAGTCACTCGAATATCGTCTTAAAGCGCGGCATCACGTTTACAACTGATCTGTGGGAATGGCACCAAAATGTGGCGTCAGGCAAGATCGTACGCAAAAACGGTGCGATCATTGTGCAGAATGACATGGGAATTCCCACTGCAGTATGGTCATTCACTAATGCACTTCCGCTGCGCCTGTCTGGTCCGGAACTTGATGCAATCCAGAGTAAGACAGCATTGGAGACACTCGAACTATCACACGAGGGACTTGAACGTCTGGCGATTTAATCTAAAAATCTAAAAATTCATGCCACGAGGTGGTTGATATCCCAATATTCATCAAAGATATGGTCAGCAATCTGAAAATAACATCAGGAAGTCCAGATCAAAACAGTGGTGAGGTCGATCTTGCCGAACTGCTGGAAGCGATCGAACTTCATCAGGAGGAGCGACAACGTGAGGCAGCGGAGAGACAGTACCGCGATTCTTCAGACCTGTGATAATATAGCAGGTTGCGGTGCCAGCATGAAATTTATTAATAAAGAAGAAACGAAGATCGATAAACAGCGGCATCAACATGAAACTGGAAAAGGCAAAGATCAGTAAAAAGGACGAGAACGGGAAGATCGTTGACACCATAGAAGTGATGTTCAACCCCACCAAGTATACGTTAAGCAAGACTGCAACAGTGGCAGAGATCGGGATTCCGGGTCTCGACTATCCCCTGCTCCAGTTCATACGCGGAAACAGCGAAGACCTGAAGATGCAGCTATTTCTGGATACCACTAACAGCGGTGAAGATGTTAATAAATATCTTAAAAAAATACATGCACTGATCGATGTGGACGGAGACCTGCATGCACCGCCTGTGTGCCAGTTTCAGTGGGGAAGCCTGATATTCGATTGTGTGCTGACCAGCCTGACCCAGCAGTTACTTCTTTTTGATACCAGTGGAAAACCTTTGCGTGCGACTGTGGATGTCGTATTCAAAGCATACAGGAACGCAGAGATCCAGCTTAAGAAAATAAAACACAGCACAGCAGATTACACAAAATACAGGACATTTGTCCAGGGTGATCTGCTAAGTTCGATAGCCGGTGAAGAGTACCATGATCCTGGGATGTGGAGATTGATCGCCGAAGAAAACAATATCGATGATCCGCTCTCGGTCGCACCCGGGACCGTACTCAAGATCCCCAGGGATGGGTGATTGGCAATGTCAGATATCAGGACGCAGGACATATTCGTACCAAGGTTCAAGATCTTTATAGATAAGATGGAACTTGATCCGTTTGACAGCGGTTATGTATCAAAGGTTACGGTGAGCGATAGCGTCTCTGATATGGACACCTTCAGTTTCACACTCAGCAACTGGGATCCGAAAATGATCGGGTTCAAGTTCATCGATACTGACAGGTTCGGGATCGGGAAAGACGTTGAAATACAGATGGGGTACAGGGACGACAGCCGCCTGACAACGATGATAAAAGGAGTTGTCACAAGCTGGAACATCAATTTCCCCCAGGGTAGTCCGCCGTCCCTTGTGGTAAGCGGGCATGACTACACCTACCTGCTAAAAAATGATAAGAAAACCAGCAGGACATACAGGAAAAAGAAAGATTCTGATATTGCAAAGGAGATATTCGAACGGCTCGAAAAGAAACTCCATGGGAAACTCACTGATAAGAAGATCGATGACTCGAATTATAAGAACAAGTATCTGCTCCAGCGAAGTTCTGACCTTGCTTTTTTGCATGAGAGGGCAGGCAAGATCGGTTTTGAATTCTATATCAGGAACGGCACATTCTATTTTGTGAACCCTGCTGATATAAGACCTCCGACCGAATCCGAGAAGGAGGATATCTATTCACTGAGCTGGGGTAAGAACTTGGTAAGTTTTACTCCCAAATTGAACATTAACGACCAGGTCACAGAAGTTACGGTCAAAGGCTGGGATGTCAACAAGAACCATGTGATCAAGGAAACGGCAAATCGAAAAGATCTGGTCACTGTGGAATCTAATGGTGTGCTCGGAACCGATTTTGTTGAGGAGAACAAAAAAGCGGTCATTACCACCCAGCCTGTTGAGAGCAGGGAACAGGCAAAACAGCTGGCAGTTGCAGCGCTGCGGCGGTATCTGTACGGGTTTTTGACAGGCAAGGCAAAGACGTTCGGACTTCCTGACCTGATATGCGGGAAATATGTTAAGCTGAACGACCTCGGGGACAGGTTCAGTGGATTCTACTATATCACAGCTACCACGCACACGATAGACGACAAGGGATATACAACAGGTTTTGATGTGAGAAAATCAGACTTGAAAAGTTCAAAAAAAAATCAATAGAGGTATAACATGTTTGATCAAATTGACAATAATCAGGGTTCGAGCAGGATATATGGCGTACTGCCTGGTAAAGTTACGGATGTGGACGATCCGGAAGGTATGGGTCGTATCCTTGTGAATTTCCATACCCTGGCATCAGAGGAGAACAGCTATTGGGCACGCATCGCAACACTGTACAGTGGAAACGAAAGGGGTATCCTGTTCCGTCCCGAAGTTGATGATGAAGTATTGTGCACTTTCGAGCACGGGGATATACAGTATCCGTATGTCTTGGGAGGACTCTGGAACGGACAGGAAACCCCACCCGACACCGACCCGGAAAACAATATAAAGATGATCGTAACAAGATCCGGTCATAAAGTTACTTTTGATGACACACCAATGTCTGAAAAGATCGAGATAGAAAGTAAATCAGGTCACAAGGTCACCTTAAATGACGCACTGATAGAGATCAAGAGCAAAACCGGACAGAAGATCGTTCTGGATGATTCCGGTACTGGAAAGATACTGGTAGATACAACCATCGGTGAGATCGAGATAAACTGCCTGAATGCAAATATCAATGCCATTGCCGGTCTGAACATCACAACACCCCTTGCCCAGTTTTCGGGGATCCTTCAGGCGCAGTTGATACAGACACAAACCATCATCGCAACCGCGGTAGTTGGATCAGCTTATACACCTGCACCCGGCAACCTACTCTGATTGTAAATTGTAAGGAGTAAAACATGACCACGATCATTGTCCCGCAACCAAGGATCTGCCCTAAAGAAGATGGCATTTATTATGGAGATGACGCACTGGTTGACAAAAGGGCACAGGTGCATGAGCTACATCTCGGCCCCATCAATCTGCAGGACGGGACAATGCTTGCCCAATCTGATATAACATCTGCATATTTCCTTTTTACCAAGTACGAGCTTGAATCCCAGGGAGTGGTGGAAAAGATATGGAGCACATCAAATAAGAAATGGGATTTGCCAGCGAATATTCCTGATAAGGACCGCGATAAGAATGTCCTGCAGTTTACGGATGATCCGGTATATCCGTGGAAGGGTCAGTTTGTTCTGATCGCAGAGAAGGGAAAGTTTGAACCTCCACCAGAAGGTCAGTATTTTCCGAAATACACTCTGCAATGTCATTTCACATCCCGCCCGATCAACAACAGGATATATGCCGGCAAGAGTGCCCCGACTGTTCGCATCATGATGGGACCTTTTCCGCCGAAATTCAAGGCACGGCTTGAGATTGAGCCGGACGACAACACGAATTCGGATTATATCCGGATAGTGGGCGATGATGTGGGCTCTGTGAGCATCACAAGGACTTCAAGTGAGATACTCATCGCGCATGACAGCGGGGCGGAGATACGGCTTGATAGTTCGGGCAATATCAGTCTCACCCCTTCGGGTAGCGGGAAAGTGAATGTAACAGGTGATGTTGCTATCACAGGCGATGTGAAGATATCCGGCTCTCTTACCGTAAACGGACACGTGATCGTCTAACAGAAAAGGAAGGATAAGACAGAGAAGGAAGGACAGAAAGGGTAGAAATAGGGTGAATAAACAATGCCGCAAAAATTCCTTGGAACTGGCTGGAAGTTTCCGGTCAAAGTAAACAGCAAAGGCGGGCTTTCATACTCACAGTATGAGATGGATATAGAAGAGTCCATCTACATAATCCTTGGCACCTCGAAAGGTGAGAGGGTCATGCGTCCGGATTTCGGATGCGGCATCCATGACTTTGTGTTTGCGCCGGCTGATGAGTTTACCATCCAGTCCATTAAATACCGTGTGGAAGAAGCACTCCGCGACTGGGAACCAAGGATAGACCTGCTTAATGTGGATGTGAGTTCCGACGAGACGGAGAGGAATCGATTGATAATAAATATAGAATACAGGATACGGAGCACCAATACATTCTATAACCTGGTGTACCCGTTCTACCTTGAGGAGGGGTAATATATGCCGCTTGAGCCGCCAGATCTTGATGATCGTACTTTTGAAGATATCTTTGAAGAAATGCAATCCCTGATACCAAGATATACTCCTGGGTGGACAGACTATAACGAGCATGATCCAGGGATCACCATGCTCCAGTTGTTCTCCTATCTGAGTGAGATAATGATATACCGGCTAAACAGGGTACCTGAGAAAAATTATATCGAGTTTCTCAGGCTGATCGGGGAAGAGTTAAAGCCTGCAGAACCTGCAAAAGCCGACCTTACCTTTGCGCTGAAGCTTCCAGACACTGAGGCTTCCACAAAGACCGTTATCATCCCGGAGGGGACACAGGTCACTGCAAAAGGTGGAGACGAAGAGGAGATCATCTTTGAGACCGATATCGAACTGAACAGTTTTGCAGCATTGATCAAAAAGATCGCTGTCTACGATACCACCGGTCATGTTGACGAAACTTCACTGTGCCAGACTCCGAGCACGTTCTTCTATGCGTTCGGCAAAGATGTAAAGACCGGCTCAAATCTCTATATCGGGTTTGATAAAGCCATACCTCCGGACGAGGTCGTGAAACTGGGAATTGAGCTTTATACGCAGGACCTGCCCTCTGTCGGCGCACACTGCGCACTGGATGAGGCGTATCTGTTCCCGTCTGTGACCACAAGTTGGGAGTACTGGGATGGAAGCTCTTATGCAGAACTGAGCGTGCTTGAGGATGAGACCCGCGGATTAACACAGAGCGGTGACCTGCAGTTTATCAGCCCGTCAGCTATGGCATCCCTGGTCAATTCACCACTGGACACTGAGGATGAGGAAATCTTCTGGTTGCGGTGCCGTCTTACAGATGGACATTATGAAATAGCCCCGCGTATCGAGACGGTGCGGACCAATACGGTCTGTGCGAGTAATGCAGTGACAGTGAGGGATGAGATACTTGATGGAAGCGATAACCTGCCGAACCAGAGTTTCAAGCTTTATAATTGTCCGGTTCTTTCCGGGACATTGGTCATTCAGGTAGACGAAGGACGCGGATTTGAGACATGGACAGAGGTTACCGATCTTAATGCATCAGGTACACTGGATAAACATTATACATTAAAGCGGGAGAACGGAACTGTTTGTTTCGGTGATGGGATACACGGAAATATCCCGGCAGGCGGATACAACAATATCAAAGCCTCAGTCTACCGGTACGGAGGTGGCGGCAGTGGAAATGTTGCTGCAGATGCGATATCCGAATTAAAATCAACGATCAGTGAAGTGGATACTGTCACCAACCATAAAGCAGCCGCTAGCGGCAGGGATGAGGAAACGCTTGATGAGATCAAACTGCGGGCACCCAGGGAACTTAAGGCGCGCAACAGGGCGGTTACGAACCAGGACTTCGAAACGATTGCGCTCGGCACGCCTGGCATCAGGGTTGCAAAGGCAAAGGCACTTGAGCTGTTCCACCCGGATTATCCAGGTTCGGAAATACCGGGTGCGGTCACTGTGATAGTCGTACCCTACAGTGAGGATAAGAAACCCGATCCCTCTGAGAACTTCATAAAAACAGTGTGCTACCATCTGAACAAACACCGGCTTCTCACCACTGAACTACATGTGATGGCACCCTGCTATGAAGAGATCTCGGTAGAGGCTTCGGTGATCACGGATGTGAACCACAGTCCTGGGAATGTGAAGCTTGACATATTGAATAGACTTGATACATTCCTCAATCCATTAAAAGGTGGTCCGGACGGAACCGGCTGGGAGTTTGGAAGGACGGTGTACTATTCAGAGGTGTTTGAAGAGATATTGAAACGATCAGGAGTTGCGCGGGTGGAAAAGGTCGTCATTAAAAAGAACGGCATACCGTCTCCGGAATGCAAGGATGTGGAGATCGCTAAGAATTCGCTTGTGTATTCCGGGGAACATACCATCATAGTGCAATGACAAAATAAGAAGGCATCAATGTCTAAAAAAATTAGGAAATGGGACCGTATTGAGGAAAATATTAAAACAGTGTGAGATCATGGATACGAAATTTCAGGTACTGGCAAAAAAAGAAGACTGGGAAAGCGGGATTATCTCGCATCTTGAGATCGAAGAGGGCAGTGTTCAGCTTGAACCTGTCCACGCTAAGAAAGATGATATGGTATTCCCGGATGTCATACCTGGAGGTGTGGCAGCCGGAGACGAACGGTTGTATGTAATAGATGCCGCGGGTGACAGGATCATCATACATGAGCTGAGCGTACCGTGTGTACCGGATCGTGTGTTCGGTTCCCCCGGCAACCAGCCGTATCAGTTCAAGAACCCGGCAGCTATTGCAGTTTATGATGAACTGTTGTATGTTGCAGATACAGGCAACAACAGGATACAGGTATTCTACCCTGATCTTACGCTCAAAACGATATGGTACGGCTGCGGCACTGGTAGTGGTAGTGGTGGTGGTAGTAGTAGTGGGGATGGTAGTGGTTCCGGTAGTGGTAGTGGTGGTGGTAGTAGTAGTGGTTCCGGTAGTGGTTTTGATTCGCCATGTGATCTTGCATTCGACCAGGAAGGGAATGCGTTTGTGGCAGACAAGGGAAACAAACGGATCGTGAGAATAGGAAACGACGGCAGTGAATCGGTATTTTGCAGCAACAAAGACGGCAAGCTTTCAGATCCGGCAGCCGTAACAGTGGATGATAACGGTCTTGTCTATATTGCGGATGCAGGTACAAAAAGCATTCTGGTGTATTCTGATACAGGTTTTTATGCAGAGCTACACCTCGATAACTACGGGACATTGAAAGCTTTTGAGCCGACCTGTCTCATGTATCATGACCGCGGTCTTTTTGTGGGAGATGCCAGGAACAGCAGACTGCACCGCATCGATCTTACAGGTAACTATGAATTTGCAGTACGTGATGTCACACAGACCCCGTACAGGCTAACCGCCGATAATAACGGGAATCTTTACGTATCCTTTATCGACTCCGAACGCCTTTTTGTCCTTTCAAAGATCGCTTTTAGAAAAAGCGGGTATTATTGCGGCATATTTGACGCTAAGCAGAACAACTGCCAGTGGCACAGGATCCTGTTCGATGCGGATCTTCCGGCACGAAGCAGTCTTGTTATCAGTACGTTTACATCGGATGATCCTATCTTGCCCGACAGTTTAAGTTTGAGTTCAAGTTCAACTTTAAATTTAAATGGTGTAGATAGTTCAGGTGATGAATGGGATTCGATGACCTTTACGGGCGGTTTTGCAGCAGGTGACATGCTTGTACAGAACCCGGCAGGGAGATATCTCGCTTTGAAGATCGGCTTTGAAAGCGACAGTACGGTATCTCCGCTCATGCGCAATTTGCGTGTATATTATCCCAGGGACACCTATCTGAAATATCTACCTGCAATATACCAGCAGGATACTGACAGCCGCGATTTTCTCAGCAGGTTTTTACCGATTATTGAAAGTGTTATGTTAACCATTGAGGATAAGATCGCAAACAGCTCCCGGTATTACAGCCCTCTGGCTGCACCTGATGAGTTCATTCCCTGGCTTGCAGCATGGCTCGATTTCGCACTGGATGACAAATGGTCAGATGATAAGAAGCGCAAGCTCATCTTACATGCCGTGTCTCTGTATAAAGAACGGGGGACCCAGGAAGGACTCCTTGATTATATCGAGATATATTCAGGATACAGGCCGGCTATCATTGAACTTTTCAAACTACGCGCTGCTTCGAACATGGAGATGCTCTCGCATCATGTGATATCCTTTGCCCGGCACTCGATCCCTCTGCGAGGCTATGTGTTGAACGAATCTGCTGTGATCGGCAGCAGCACCGTCGCAGACGAATGGGAGCTTCACGGACCGGGATTTGCAGATTATGCGCACAGGTTCATAATTTTTCTATATCCCGTTCATCTGGGGGATGGGATCACACAGCGAACAATACAAACGATACTTGACAGGGAAAAACCGGCACATACGCAGTATTTCTGTTGTGCGATCGAACCAATGATGAGAGTGGGCGAACAATCAATGGTCGGTCTGGATACGATTATTGCAAAGGACCCGGATGAACTTGTGGTGGGTACATCGTTCACCATAGGTGAGGACAGCATAATCAACCGGAAAAACGCAGGTACCGACTTTATTGCTGGAAAAGGATCGAACATCGGAACTAATGTGATAACATGACTACTTAAAAGACTCAGCAGGAGGAAAAGAAAATGCAGAATACACGCAGTATATGTGAGGAGGCAAGATGCGAAGACTTTGACCGCGTAAGATTTTTTAACGGACAGCTCCTGACGGCAGATGATTTTGACCTGCAAACAGAATATTTCAGGAAACAGAATAAGCAGCATAATGTATACCTTCACGGTGATGGGGTTATCCGGGGTCTGCGCGTCAGAGCAGCAGATCCTACGGGATGGCAGGTGATCGTGGAAAAAGGAGTCGCAGTTGATTGCAGCGGCAATGAGATGCATGTTGAGTCCGACCAGGTGGTAAACCTCGAAGAGATGGTAGGATCGGTCAGCTCGCCGGTAGTGGACAGGGAGTTCGTGATCTGTATCAAATACAAAGAAGAAGAGGGCTGCCCGGTTCCCGGAACCAATCCAGGCGATTTCTGCGGCGGGGCGCGGTATGAAAATTCGAGGATAAAGGATGGATATAGTCTTAAAGTGTATGAAAAGAAGAGGTTTCTTGAACTGGTCCCGTGTCTGCAACTGCTGGCAACCACACCGCTCTTTCCACTTTTTGAAAAGAAGACCGATGCCGTTTTAACAAGGAATATCCAGAGAGCGGGCGGCGTATACACCACGATGCAGCAGGCTTATGTCGCAGGGAACCTGAACATCGTTGGTCAGTTAATGACTCAGTACCTGACTCTTCAACGCTCATGCGAGGAAACACTGCAGCGCAAAATGATAGACCTTACCTTAGAGCCGCTGCCGTCCTGCACAGAGCCGCACTGCGTACCGATCGCTTCTGTTACTGTAAAACCCACAGATACCGCGATCAGCAGCAGCATGATCAATCTGTACACTCGAAAGGTTGCAGTCTCTACCAGGCTGCTGTTCGACCTGTTAGTGTCAAGTATCTGCGCCCTGCAAAAAACAGATGTCAGGATCGTTCCGTCTTACCGTGATCTGCGTACTGCACAGGGTCTGGTTTTGAATATTCTTGCCTATAATCCGGGTACCAACGCTGAAGTGACTACATGCGAATTTTTTGCGTCTGTAAAGAATGCTGCAAACAAAGAAGTTGAATGGTCTGTTGTCTCGCAAGGTGCAGGTCTCGATGTAGGGACCATAGATCAGAACGGAATATACACAAAACCGACAGAAGACACAATTCCGGAATCCGTGGTTATAAAAGCGGTGAGTAAAGAGGATGAAACCGCTTATGATACTGCAACTGTTAAACTTAAATGATAGGAAATGGAGGGTTTGAATTGAATGCTAAAGGATTGAATGCTTTTGAGAGAAATAATTATTTCTATGGTAAACTGATGACAGTACGTGATTTCGACCTTGAACAGTCGTACTTCATTGAGAAAAGAAAACTGCTCAACAGGTATTTACACGGCTGGGGTGCTGTGTGCGGACTTGAGATCGTACCGCATGAATGCCCTGAAATGGTCGTGCTAAAACCCGGGATTGCGCTTGACTGTCACGGCAACGAGATTGTTGTGACCAGGGATGTCGAGATCAATCTTGCATCAAAGGATGACGAGATCCCGGGGGAGGGTAAGACCGTATATATTTGCGTCAAATACCTGGAATGCGATGTGGAACCGGTACCGGTGCTGGTAAGTGAGTGTTCGTGCGATGATACCGCATCTAAGAGTTCGATCAAACGGGAGACGTTCGAATATGAGATACTGCAGACCGAACCGGAAAAACCTGATATTATGAAGATCCCTGACCTGCCATGCAAAAAGATAATGGAGCAGTTGATCAAAGAGAGTCTCCATCCCTGTGCAACTTGCGGGGACGACGGCTGCGTGGTGTTAGCAGAGGTGAAATTTTCGGCTGATGCGACAGTACCAGCCAGTGACATTGATAACATAAGCTACAGACGGATCGTCCTGAGCAATGAGAAATTGCTTTCAATGATAATTGATCTGTACTGCAGGCAGAACGAACTGGATATCGTACGATAAGGAGGTGGGGCAGATGAGTGAAAATTGTGATGAACTGGTGTGTTTTGAAAGAAATAAGTTCTTTAACGGTAAATTCATAACAGCCGCAGACCTGACAAAGGAGCAAGAATACGTTATTGAGAAGAACAAACTCCATAACAGGATGTTGGGACATGGTGTTGTCTACGGGCTAAAGGTTAAAAAGGCCTATCCGCTTGAAACGAAGATCATCATCGAATCTGGACATGCTGTGGACTGCTACGGGAACGATATCGTGCTGTGCACCGAAAAGGTCGTGGATATTGCTGACAAGATCAAAGAATGCCGCCAAAAGACTCCGGGGATACCTTGTCCTGATACAGGACCGGCTACCGGTACTGTGGAACAGTCTATCGATGATTTCACAGGATTTCCACCTGAGGCGGGGATAGACCATACTTTTAAGGGTCTAACTTTTAAGAGCGGAACTACATCTGATGTTGCGGATGACAAGCATCTGTATTTTGAAACATTCAATGTTCTTGAGATAACATTTCCTGAGCCGGTTACTGATGTATCACTTGAGATACATCACGATCTTTCAGACCCAAACACATTCCCTCTCGTGGCTTCTGCAGTATCGGATTCAGGCGTCGTTGTCGGACCAATAACTCAGGCTGCTGATAATTCGCCAGACTGGAAACCGGAGTTTAATGCTACAAAAATAGACAAGATTGTAATCGTTTTCTATAGGGGGGAAGAGAGCGTGAATCTTACTACAGGCATAATTATTTACCCGGTGGCGCTGAATGTTACCCTCAATAAGATAACCTGGCCAGAGGAATCCGAAGCACTGTTCACAAACTTTGCTGTGGCACTCAAGTATTCAGAGTGTGAGAAAGACCCTGTACCTGTACATGGTGTTGTATGCGGGAGCAGCAGGCAGTGCGATTATAATACCATTAAGGAGACCTATGAGGTTGAACTGTTGTGCAGGGACGAGTTCCCGGATGGCTGCAGTGACATGGAACTGGATTTCGATGCGATAGAATTTGCCCTCTCAAATAGTAATGATGAAGAGAAACTGGCAGAGCTTATTCAACGGTACATGGAACAGACCGGGCGTATGAAGAAACGGGATATCATCTATTCCGGTCCTGAATGCTGCCAGTGTCCGTTGGTGTTCCTTGCAATCATCAGTGTCAGTGAAAATGGTGAGATATATATATGCAACCTGTTCAGGAACCATGTATATACGATCCCAATGTTCCTGTACTATCTTGAAATGAGGCTGCCGGTGCAGTACAGGATATCGCTGAAAGGCCTGTACTATACATACTGTATAAGGGGGATGTCGGGTAAGGAAATCTCTGCCGGCCAGGAAATATCTATTGGCAGGGAACTATCCCCTGGCAAAATTGCCAGTTCTTCCCGGTTAGTTGGGATGAAAGCAGTTGATGCTAAGAGGGTGCTTAATACAAAGGGGATACAGGCTAACGAGGTTTCCACATCAGTGCGTGAGAACGTTTTCAAATATGAACCTGAGATGTTCTCGCCCGAAACACTGTTCGCAAATCTTGTAACCCGGGAGCCTAATCCCGAAAAGGGAGATTCGGTCGATCTTATAGTGGATAACAGGGGCAATGTGATCGATTATACGATACGAAAAGAGCCGGCTGAGGTTGAAGCTCTCCGCACCCATGTTAAAGAACTTGAGGAAAAGACCAGCTTTTCCTACCGGATGAAGGACCGGGTGTTTGACCAGTCGTATGTTCCGCATTACACTGCAGACATTGCGCATGAGGTTACTGACGAGATAATAAAGGAGATACCCCTGACAAAAGTGACCGGAATCACAGAAGACAGCGCAAGAAAGATCGCAAAAGAGATGCCGGAAATCATGAGCGTTTCGGATCTTGTGAATGCCGACCCTGCCGAAGTTGCCGCAGTGACCGGTAAAACAACCGATGAGGCTGCAAAATCCATAAACAGTGCAAGCAGGCTGCTTAGAAAAGTTGCCAGGAGCACTGCAAAAGAGATGAAAGCCAAAAAGGTGTTCGCAAAAGAAGAGGTAAATGAGATCGATATCGCCATGATTGCAGACGAGGTCGGTCTGTCCAAAGCTGTGAGCGACTCGATACGTTCAAGGCTCATCTCAAGAACAAAATGATTAAATGATCCTTTAAGAGTGGTTATGAATACTGATCAGGTACAGGATCTTGTTGAGATAGATCGATTCGTATGCAACTATATCCTTGAAACTGCAAAATGCGATCCGGTTGATCTCCAGACAAAGCTGGACGGGATTGCAAAAAACCTCCTGCCGGCTACATGGGAAAGTATGGCAGGCACGACTGCGGTTGATCCTGCCATTTATTTCATAAAAGATATTGAGGTGGATCTTGATATTGACCTGAAGATAAATGAACAGGAAACGGCAGATATCTGGTGCGGTGCGATAACAGGAGCGATAACAGACAGTATCCTGCACGGCGAAGACGTGATCCGGTTTTCCGGCAGGTGCGAATACATCTCAGAGCTTGTAATGGACCTGCTTGCTGACAGGGCATGGGACAGGTGGTATCACTATAATCTTCATGACCTTCAGAGCCATACAAAACGCTCGGCAATAATGACGGTCATGCGCGATAATCGCGATATAATCGAACCTGTCCTGCTGTCAGTATCAGACGAACCAGGAAGGTTTGATGAGCTAGACAAAGTACTCACTGATGCGGATATCAAGGAAATCTACGAAACACTGCTGCCTTATGAGGACGGCGGCAGTGCAAGGGTTTCGGAAGTGGTAAGGGCTGTTCTAAAGGCAATGACCCTTAGGCGGTACACCGAACCGGACTACGGGCTGTTCTTATCCATTTATCTTTCCATGCTCCGCAGGACGCACGGTGGTGCATCCGGAAGAGCATCCTCAGAACACACTTTCTTACGATCGGGACTGCTGCGTGAGTCCATCATCCATATACTGGAACTTCATCAGCTAATGCACTCACCCGCATACTGTGATATCTATGAATCGCTTTGCACCAGGAATATGGATTCGGCTGCAGAGCTTGCACAGGGAACGCCGTATGCAGAATCCATCTCATTCTGGTCAGGGGTGGTGCGCTCCGAAGGCAGTGCAGTGATCATTGAGGTCATCAAAGCCGCATCTGCAGAAACTGACCAGCCGAAGGTGATCCATTCATCGGCAGGTGGTCTGTTCCTGCTTGCTGAACACATCCGGCGGCTCGACCCTGTTGCACTGGTACGCAGTGCAGGACTGCCGCCGCTGGCAGGATACGGGGGGCTTCACTGGTTGATCGCTTCCATTGCGGTAAAGCTTACCAGGCGCAGTCCGGATGAAACTGTGTACGATGACGGGATCGGTATTTTTGCTGGAATGCAGGACAGTTCAGCAATCTATGCCAGCAGGTATGCGGGATTGGTTACATCCGGTTCTGCTACGGCTTTTAAGGCAGGATTGTTAGGTATGTTCCATAAAACCGGTCTGTTAAAAGGAGATTATCTCTGGCTGCAGAAGTATCCTGAAAAAGGCATGATCCTGGCGCAGGATATCGAAACTGGTCTTATCTGCTGGGGAGAATATTATAACGGTCATACTGATCACATGGAGGAGGAAGTTATTGATCGTGTCAGCAGGTTTATTGAAGTTTATGAAGCAGAGACCGCGCAGACTCCTGGCTGCCTGATATTTGGCAAAGAATTTGTTGCTGATATCGATACGGCTGAGCTGGACAGGAGAGATCTGAGGTTCATTGCACTGGAAACGGAGTTCATGTATACCTATCCTGAGGAGGGATATACGAACTACCGTATACAGGAAAGTGATGCAGGAGGTAATGTGCATGAAATCGTTATTGAAGGAAACGGCGGGTACATGAAGTACCAGACAAATCTCGGCATATCTGTGAGCCGTTATCTTGGTATACTGAAAAAGAAACAGCCTGCAGATGGGTATATGGAGTTCTTCAACTCCACATATGGTGCTGGTTTTGGTTTTGATTCTGATTCTGATTCTGTTATTGATTCTAATTCTGCTATTGATTTTGATCTTGCGATCTCGCTTGCAGCCGGTGCGGTTCTGAAGATGTTTGCAGGAGAGTTACGTGGGTTTGAACACAGCAGTCCCGGGTATATCCTGAAAAACTTCCTTGGCGGGAATTCCGAGATCGTGGTGGGCGAAAATACGATCAGGGTCTTAATAAGCGGCATACCACTTGCTGTTGTGCTTACTATGGCAGGGGTGTGTGCCGGACGTTTCAGGGTGTCGTGGATCTATGATAGGGACATCGAGGTTGCATTAAAATGAACAAACGGAAAAATGACGCTGAGTTCTATACAAACAGTTCAGAGCACATAATGGATGAACTGCTTTTGATGGATTATATTATCCGCTCCCATGTGAGCCGCAGCAGGACCTCAGCTAACGTGGATGATGAGTTTATGGGACTTTATATACCGGAAAACGAGATAACCAAATATCTTGAAAAACCTCTGTTCAGTTTTGGTGTCAAAGAGTCTTCCAGTCTGGAAATAGAACACAAACCAGACCTTGTCACCGTGATGCGCAAAGAGATTGACAGAAGAGTTGCTGCAAGCAGGGAACACGGTACTGTGCTCAGACTTGAAAAACTGGCAGATTCATACGGATTACATAATCTTGAAAAAAATGTGTTGATCCTGTGCCTTATACAGGAAACTGACCTCAGGTATGGAAAGCTGTTTGCATATCTTAATAATGATATTACCCGAAAAAGAGTGAGCGTTAACCTGGCGTTTGACCTGTTTTGCAGTTCTTTTGAGGACAGGCAAGAGAACCTGAAAATTCTCAAACGGGACTCTTTGCTAATCAGACACCATCTTATCAGGGTGCTTGATGAGCAAGAGGGTATTCGCCTGCCGCTTCTGGAAAGGATACTGGAGATAGATGAGCAGATCATGGATTTCCTCACAGGGGAATACCAGATAACGATAAATGAGAGGATCGGATCGTTCGCAGGGATATATGATGGAACGCGTGTCCTTGATGAACTTATACTTCCTGAAAATCTCATCAGCAAGATCAACGCCGCGATCCGGTTATGTGAAGATGGCATGCCAGTGTTGTTCTTTTTGCAGGGTCCGCCTGGGGCTGGGAAAAAGGCATCGGCATCTGTGATATCTTCACAAGTCGGCAGGGATATGCTGGTGGCCGATACTGGCAGGATGGTGGGACCTGAATTTGGCATATACGCCGAACTTGTATGCAGGGAGGCACTGCTGCGGGATGCAGCGCTGTATTTTGATAACTTTGATCTGCTGCTCGCAGATGATGCCACGCAGCAACTTGGAATTCTGACAGGGATACTGGAGGATTTTACGGGAACTGTTTTCCTGGGAAGTGATTCGTTCTGGGAGCCGGCCGGGATCTTGCGGGCAAAGAGGTTCATTCATCTTGATCTGCCATCACCTGCTTTTCCTGAGAGAAAAAGGCTGTTTGAAAAGTACCTGCGTTCCGGCAAAGGGTTAGTGGAACTCGAAAGTGTTGAGGGTGCTGAGAGTGCTGTGATCGATGAACTTGCTAACAGGTTTAAATTCGGGGCCGGACAGATCATAGATGCCGTACATTCGGCTGCCGGTATTGCGATACTGGAAGGAACAGCCGGAAATGAAAACACGGCGGTGACAAAGGAGCATCTGTACCTCGGCTGTAAGGCGCAGTCGAATAAGAAGCTCCTGCAATATGCATCCATGGTTGAAAGTAACTATACATGGAATGATATCATCCTGCCGCCTGATACTGTCGAGCAGTTAAAAGAGATCGTTAATTATGTTAAAAACTACCACATTGTTTATTCAGAATGGGGTTTTGGCGATAAGCTGTCCATGGGAAAGGGCTCGAACATCCTGTTCGCAGGTCCGCCAGGGACAGGGAAGACCATGGCGGCAGGGATCATTGCAAAAACACTCGGTCTTGATCTGTACAGGATAGACCTTTCATCAATGGTCAGTAAATATATCGGTGAGACTGAGAAAAACCTGAATAAGGTGTTTAATGAAGCGCGCACGAGCAACTCGATCGTTTTCTTTGATGAGGCTGATGCGCTTTTCGGGAAACGTACCGAGATCAAGGATGCACATGACCGCTATGCTAATATCGAGGTCAGTTACCTGCTGCAGAAGATGGAAGAACATGAGGGCATTATCATTCTTGCATCCAATATGAAAAGCAATATCGATGAAGCGTTCCTGCGGCGGATGCATTTCTCGATCGATTTCCCATTTCCTGATGAGCGATGCCGAGAAAGGATATGGAAGATAATGGTACCCGCTAAAGCTCCGGTTGATGAGGCTATTGATTACGGCTTCCTTGCGCGCAGGTTCAAGCTTCCCGGGGGTAATATCAAGAATATCCAGATCGCTGCAGCGTTCCTGGCAGCGGAGGAAGGCGGGGCTATCGGGATGGGGCATGTTATCCGGGCAATGAAGCGTGAACTGCAAAAGATGGGACGGTCGATAACGGCAGCAGATTTTGGTGAATATCATAAATATCTTTAAATTTAAAGTAGAGGTGATAAGAGTTGGGCGATTATACGATTATCCAGTATATTGAGGAAGCGATCATAGCACTCCTTGAAAACAAATTAGGCACACTGAACCCGGTACCGACGGTGACGAACGAATCTCCTGTGGATATCACAAAGGTTGAGGGTTCTAACCAGAAACTTTCTCTCTATCTCTACAGGATTGAAGAGAACAGCCACATGAAGAACCTGCCCCGTGAAAAACCGGACCCTTCGCATCTTAAGCGGCAGTCGTTATATCTCGACCTTTTCTTCATGCTTATTCCTTATGCCAGTACTAAAATGGATGAGCATAAGATCCTCGGGCGGGCGATGCAGGCACTTCATGACAGTTCCATTTTGAAGAGTACGGATGCTGAGGTTGCAGGTACTGTGTTCTCTACTCTTGATGAGGAGATCCGCATAACCGTTGAACCCATAACGCTTGACGACCATACCAAGATATGGAGTGCGCTTAAGGATGTACCGTATAAACTTTCGACCTGCTACAAGGTTACGACTGCAAAGATCGATTCGGAATTATCTGATGCAGTTGTACGGGTCAGGGAGAAAGAGATCGAGTATTACATGGGTAAGGGGGAGTATCAGCAATGACGTGGTATGAGGAAAAGGTGCTTGATGAGGTGTTCAGCACGAGTTTATCACTGGCAGTACTGGTGCCGGATGGAATGTTTACAGGGGCGGTCTCGCTGTGGCTTAAGGAGCCTGGGGTGAAAGCGGTGTTGAACCCGAGCGGGTACTATGTTTTTACTGATATTCCGGTGGACAGCTATACGCTACAGGTGAAAAGCGGGGATAGGGTGCTGCATGAGCAGGCGGTTGATCTTGGTGTGCTTGATCCGGGAGAGCCTGTGGTTGAGGTTGTGTGATTATTGGGGATAACATCCGCCGCAGGCGGCGCGGTGCACTGCCTCCACCCACCCACATTATGAGACTTGTGAAAAAAAATCCATACACAGGCATCATGACAGCAATTTTAGCGATATGGGAAATGAGACTTGTTATTGATATCAACATCATAATCTCATCACAGAAATCCAATTCAGTGTGATACAGCATCCTTACTTGTAACGCCTGTTAATTAACTATCCTATCTGGTATATTGACCTTTCTCTTTCTCATACTTCGATTCCGGCACCGAGGAAACTCCGGATGGATGCTCCACGCCTGTAGATACTTCAAACCAGGCACAAAACTTTCCACCACAAGTGCCCCAATGTTCTTGTCTCTTGGGTCCGGCCCAGTCAGGGGGCATAGGTGAATAAAACAAATGTTTTTTACATTTATCATGTAAGCATTTCTTGGAATAGCGGACCCAACTCCAATACCCTTTATCACAGGCACTATCCGGCTTCATCAGTCCCCATCTACATGATTTATAGGCCCACTCAACCTCTAAGCGAGCAAGGATAAAGTAGTTCCAGGAACGGTTAATGAAACTTCTTACATTGGCCAGTATACTCTTGTAGGAACCTGCAGGATTACCAAATATGGACATATTGACTTCCTTCTCAATAAACCGTTCCATTTTTTCAGCATATTTTATTTTATCATCTGAACTTTCCGGAACTTTAGTGAAAAATGGGTTTTCTTTTGCTTTTCCAATAATTTTAGATTGTACATCATCATTGAATTTACTACTTGATTTGACCATTTCTTCAATGCCTGTTAGCATAACATCTTGCAGGGATGACTTAAAGTTTTGAAAAGCTTCCTCTACATTTTGTGCATCAATTTTCTTTTTAGCCGAATCCGCCGCACCCATGACAGAAGAAAGCACACCCCCGGCATAAGGGATAAGTCCTATTGCATATTTGAATAATTCGGTCTGCATATCTTCTAAAAATATTTTCACCCCATCGTCGTATTTGAAGGGAAGTGCTTTCTGGGATATGCCGGCTACTACACTATTTGCGTACTTATTACCCTTAATTTTCAACTCATTATCTATTTTGTTGTGCCATTGGACTGCAGAAACCCCCAGAGTTGGTTGCAGCCATTTCAAGAGACTATTCAAGAGCCCTCCTAACTTAGATAATGGTGAAGTTTGACTAGCCTTCTTTGTTTTGCTATTCTTCATAACAATATGAGAATGATTCTCTTTTGTGTCCCCTAAAGATTTACTTTTTACTTTAGATTTATTAGGCGAGTCTCTCATGTGCTCCTGCTGCACCACATGCGTCAATTCATGAGCCAATAACTGCCTCCCGGCCACCGTTTCAGGCGCATACTCCCCCGCCCCGAAGACCACATCCCGTCCCAACGTGTAAGCCCGTGCATTCAGCATCTGTGCCGACTTCGCCGCCTGCGCACCCGTATGTACCTGCACTTTGCTGAAATCATAACCAAATCGCGGCTCGAAATATGCCCGCTCAGATTCCGCCAGAGACTGGCCGCCGCCTCGAAATGCCTGGATAGGGGATTCAATATTATTAGTGAGAGATTGGGTCGTGCCCTCTCCATGCTTGGGCTGAAGTAGCTCTTCTTCCTCCTCCTCTGGTTCTACCTGACGCTGGATGATATCAGGACTTTCCTCAAACTTGGGCTGAAGGAGCTCTTCTTCCTCTTCTTCATCCTCCACCTGCCGCTGCACCTGCGGCTCCGGCATCCGCATCACTTCATCCGCCACCCGGTCCGCTTCCTGCTCGTAAACATCACCGGGCTGTCCCACTCTAAGCTTTGCCTGGATTCCTGCTGCCATGCGCTGTACACTCCGGTTGCCGTATGTGCGCTGGAGCACGCGTAGCGCAGGCGCGCGGTTGGCGGGAGGCAAGTGGCTCAGGCGAGTTGCAATGGTGTCGGGTGAAAGCGCACTGCCTGTTACGCCTGTTAGAGAGTTTAGACGGCTTTTAGGTAGATTCTTAGCAGAATATGTACTTTTACTGCTGCGGCTGGCAGAAAAATCTTTTTTCGCAGCAGGTTTTTTTGCAAGGGATCTATTCATGCTCATTACCTTCTATGATTGTGATATCAGCAAGTTGAGTGATATAATCATAAATGCATATTGGCTGACACTGAGATAGTCTTCATGTTGTTACATTATGCAATCATCAAATAAAGCTGATAAAAACTGACATACGGTTCTTATCACCAGTTTGAATCCTCCCACTATCAAGTACTTATAAATTAATATGTGCACATCATAAATATTATTTTCTATTTGTATCTGGAGCTTATTATCTTCCGGAACGGTTCAGAATTAGCACATGAAGTACAGAGAGACACCTGGAAAATAATAACTTCCAAAGGACATCTTTCACCTCAACTTCGAGACACCAAAAAACATCCGCACCCATCCGATTTCACTCAAAAACCTAAAAAAGCTAAAGCTAAACCATATCAAAACCACTATCTGCCGACCCACCTAAATTCGGCCATTTTCCGTTTATTTCAAACTGTA
>JAUWRA010000189.1 GCA_030610815.1 Methanosarcinales archaeon | reverse complement strand
TGAAACCGTAGAGGATGTGCTTCTGAAGAGCCGGATGAGGGAAATCTTCATGTCCGGTTCTGTGAGGGGGCTCATAGTAACCTCGGGGCTATTACCCCACCAGGAGGTGCGCTATGGGCTCTACTCGACAGAACACAGAGCTTGCATCTGATTTCACTCTCTGTGTCCTCTGTGCCCTATGTGGTTTATTATTTATCACTTGTTGGAATTCGCATTTTATTAGTTAATATTGTTTGATTCTTAACTATAATTGCTCTTACATATTCAATGCCAGAAATGCAGAAGTGTCTGTGAAAAGCACACTTCATACCTCGTATATCCGGTCATGTTTCTCTGACAGTTGCCCATCACTTGAGAACATCCCTGATGTCTTGAAGAAAGGGTCATTCTTGTCAAGCCCTGACTTACTCCTTACCCAGAACAACACGGCCTCCCTGACAGCATACTTTAATGTGAGATGTTTCTCATCAGCTATTTTTTCACCCCTGGATATTCATGATCTTCCAGTTTTACCTGTACATGTTTGAATGACATGATATACCAACATGTAATATCAACATCTCATCATAAAATATTATCGCTTGATGTAATCCTGTAATTCATATAATTCACCCCTGGCCTGTCAAGTAAGATCAACAGGGCTGGCAGCAGGGTCAGGGTCAACAATAGTATCATCAGGATAGATGAGAATGCAATTATGCCGAACCATACCATCAGCGGGAAGGGTGACAGCATCATGGCGGCAAACCCGCCCGCTGTGGTCAGTCCTGAGGTCACGATGGCCTTACCTATACGTGAGATGGTGGTCTGGATAGCATCCCGTGGTTCGGCCCCCTTTTCCCTTTCTTCCTTATAGCGGTGCATTATGTGGATGGAATAGTCCACTCCCAGACCCAGGATGATACTGTTGGTACTGATACTGAGTGTGGTCTGGGGGATGCCCAGTATCCACATCAGGGCTCCACTTATGGCAATCACCACTATTATGGGAGCCATCGGGATAAGCGCCCTTACGACTGACTTGAATATCAGGAACATGGCCAGGAATACGAACACAAAACTAAGAAGAGTCATCCTTATCTGGCCGTCGGTCATGGTATGCCCTATCTCATTGTTCAGTAAAGGTTCTCCTGTTATGGTAATATCCATATCCGGTTGTACAAATTCGATAGAAGAGCGAATATTGTTAAGGGTATCATCCAGTCTTTTTCCGTCCAGGTGTTCAATGGTCAGGTCGATGACCCCGAGGGTAGCATACGGATAATTTACCAGCTTTCGCCTCTTGGCAGGGTCCATTTCATCTATCAGGTGCGGGATATCCTGGTTTTCGGGCAGGCTACCCCCGTCTGACAGAACTGAGGCAAGACTGCCTACATGCTGCACAGCAGGTTCATGCGCCTGCAAATAATCGGATAGGGTAAGCATTTCCTGCAATGTTTTCCTGGAGGTGATATCGTCAGACCTTATTACCAGGGAAATAGTATCGGTACCGCCCGTCAGGTCACGCATTTCCTCCATGAACCTTATAGCCTGGATATCCTGGGGAAAATATTGATAGAAATCTGTAAGTGTATCCACCTTTGGATACATTGCTGCACTTGAAAAGGTCACACCGATAACGAGCAGCAGGATGAATATAGGATGCTTTGTAGAATTACGGGCAGTATATTCAAGAATCCTGTCCAGTACACCCGGGGCAGGTTGTTGGTACCCTGAACTGCCTTTATCTGTCAGTTTTAAGACAGCAGGGATGAACCAGATGGCAGTAATATATGACAGGACAAGCCCGATGGATACGGCCATACCGAAATACTCAAGGTCAGGAATATTGGCGAAATACATACTGCTAAAGCCAACAAGGGTGGTGACAATGGCAAGTCCCACTGCCTTACCCATGCGGGTGATGGAGACCTCGATGGCCTCATCCACATCCAGCCCTTTTGAGCGTTCTTCTTCGTACCGGGTCATGACCTGTATGCCGTAATCGATACCCAGTCCTATCAAGACACTTAAAAAGCCTGTCAGTATCATAGACATGGGTATTTCCAGCACACCCATAAGGCCGAAGGCCATAGCCAGTGCAATGGTAACCGCCATGAGGGGCAAAAACGGCAGATACCTTCCCCTGACAATGGTCCTGAAAAATATATACAATATTGTGATCATTAATATTAGTGCCACACCGAACATCATGCCCATGCTCATGCCCATGATCATTCCAAGCTGGTAGTCAAGCATGGGCCCGCCCGAGGCTTCCACTGCCACACCAGGGGGCCGGTCAACGAAATCAATGGCTTTTTCCATATCAACGGCAATGGCCCCCGGCTGTTCGAGTTCAGGTACCTGGACAATGATGAGGGCAGTATCGCGCCTGGGTATGACCCCTTCCAGGATACCGCTGTCGTATGCTGCCTGCAGAGCTTCCTGGCTTGAAGCTTCTTTATCTGTCACCTTGCCGGCAGCGGAACTTGTAGAAATAACATAATCCAGTCCTTGTAATTGCCTTTCCAGTTGGGCTAAGTAATCGAAAACATAGGGTTCAAGCACGTTCTCGGTCTTGACCATTACAAAGACCGTGTCGGTGCCGAAGTCTTTCTGGTAGGCCTTGAAATCATTATATACAACACTGTCCTTCGGGAAGAAGGTTTCAGAACTGGTGACCATCTGTACCTGGGATGAAAAGAACAGGGAAACGAATACAGCAACTGCTAATATACTGATGACGGTCTTTGGATGTTGTATTGCATTGGTTGAAAGACCATGCAGGATAAAATGCATTATTCTGGATATATTTGCCAAACTCCGATATACTGGAGTACTATATAATATTTAATTTTATCAATTGTTCATTAAGTGGGATTTTTACAGGATTGAGTGGATAACTTTTCATTTACAGTCATTGCCATTTCTTCCATGATGAACCACCGCCGGTATAAAGGAATCAGAGAAAAGCACAGCAACATAAATGTAAGAAAGCATTTCCGAAAAATTAATAAGTCAACCCACTTATTGTAAAATGTATTATCTTGTTAAGTCTGAGGAAGATGTTATAAATATGATCTCCCTCTGATTTTCTGCCTTAAAATTTCATAGGTGCTTATATGGAACCAAAAAAAGTATTCATGTGGTTGTTCCTGCATATTTTATTGGTTTCGATGATGTCAACTGGATGTCAAGCACAGGAACTTACTGAAGTTAATGCTTCCGATATATTAGAACAAATTGAAAATGGAGAAGATATTCATCTTGAAAATGTTCGTATTACAG
>JAUWRA010000141.1 GCA_030610815.1 Methanosarcinales archaeon | reverse complement strand
TCCATATAAGTCCCCTCAGATTAATGGAAAAATTTGGTTGTTTTTTGAATATTAATTTAATATGATGTCAAAGTATATTGATTTTTCGGCATAGGTGTTTTTTTAAAAGTAAACTGTTTATAGGGTGGCTGAATAGTTACCAAAAATTTTTCTAAAAAAACCTTTCAAAAAAGCAAGTATATAAGCAGCTTATCCACATGCCCCCGACAATCATTCCACACAAAGGATAGAAATAACAAAGGAAGAGTGTGCGTACATGCTGCTGACAAACTGCCCGTCCTGTATCCTATCCTTAGAGAAGGGGTTGGAATTGATGCGGGAGTCTGGCGAGCCTATGGAGTTCGGGATTTTTGATTTTTGTATACTATAAACCTGTGACCTATAAACCGGTAACTTCCAAGGCAGCCAATCCTTACATCACTTCTTTGGCTAACTACAAAACCGTAATTTAATAATACATTAGGCACATCAAGAAACAAAATCCTATAAAATTTTCATAATCATATACAAGGTGTACACATGGAATTCAGGAGAACCCACTACACATCACACGTAACCCCGGAAATGAACGGCCAGACAGTAAAACTCGCAGGCTGGGTCCACGAGATACGCGACCTCGGCGGTATTATGTTCCTTGTCCTCAGGGACAGGGAAGGCATGGCCCAGATAACCCTTTTCAAAAAGACCATCGACCCCGAAGTGCTTAAGACCGCCAAAGCCCTCAGCCGCGAATCCGTCGTCCTGGTTGAAGGCGAGGTCAAGGCCGAGGCCAAGGCCCCAGGCGGCTACGAACTGGTCCCGATAAAGATCAACCTGCTGAACCCGGCCAAATCCCCGCTGCCTATGGATACCACAGGCAAGGTGAACGCAGAACTGGACACCAGGCTGGACAACCGCTTCATGGACGTGCGCCGGCCAAGGACACAGGCAGTATTTCACATCCGCCACCACATGCTCTCTGCCGTAAGGGAATTTTTAGAGCAGGAAGGATTTATCGAGATAACCACCCCAAAAGTAGTGGCAACTGCTACCGAGGGAGGTACTGCACTGTTCCCGATCACCTATTTCGATACCGAAGCCTTCCTCAACCAGAGCCCCCAATTGTTCAAGCAGCTCATGATGAGCGGCGGCATGGACAAAGTGTTTGAGATAGGCCCCATTTTCAGGGCTGAAGAACACGACACCAGGCGGCACCTGAACGAAGCCACCAGTATCGATATCGAGGCCAGTTTCATGGACCACGAGGACGTGATGGTGATACTGGAGAACCTCATCGTTTATGTTTATGAAAAGATTGCCGAAAGGGCCGTACCCAGCCTTAAGACACTGGGCATTGAACTGACTATCCCAAAGGCACCTTTCAGGCGCCTGACCTACGACGAGGCCATCGAGGTCAACAACGAGAACTCAAAGGAGTTCCTGGAATGGGGCGACGACCTGAGCACAAACGCTGAAAAGGTCATAGGCAAGGTCATCGGCGAACACTACTTTATCAAGGACTGGCCAACCGAGATCAAGCCCTACTACACCCAGCCCTACGAGGACGAACCCAAAGTGACCAAGGCCTTTGACATGATGCACCCCCGCATGGAACTCTCTTCAGGTGCCCAGCGTGTGCATGACCACGACATTCTGCGCAAGCGCATACAGGACCAGGGGCTCAACCCTGACGGTTTCGAGTTCTACCTCAAAGCATTCAGGTACGGAATCCCGCCGCATTCGGGATGGGGCCTGGGGGCCGAGAGGCTGCTCATGACCATGCTGGATGTGGACAACATCAGGGATGTTGTACTGTTCCCCAGGGACCGCAAGCGCGTATCACCCTGACAGGAAAGCGATTGATACAAAACTATATGTTTTTAAATCAATAAAATAATATTACCACAAATTATTTTAGTAACTTGACTCACATAAT
The DNA here is from genome assembly GCA_030610815.1 of Methanosarcinales archaeon. Lineage (GTDB taxonomy): Archaea > Halobacteriota > Methanosarcinia > Methanosarcinales > Methanocomedenaceae > Methanocomedens_A. The sequence continues at coordinate 4,464 of JAUWRA010000141.1, read as the reverse complement.
AAAGTGGATATGAGGTTAATTATTGAGGGGTTGTAGTGATAAGCGAAAACAGGGATATTTTAGTTGAAAGGCTTGAACATAAGCTGGTCGCGAAAGAACGTGAGATCAATGAACTCAGAAATTCGATAAAAGAGTCCATTGTTGAAGAGCTTCGTGAAGGCATGAAGGAAGACCTTGACTTTGACAAGAGGATATCAGTGCTTGAGAATAAGCTAAGGGACATATCCCTATCCTATGACGGGGTCATGAAGGAACTGCTTGACCAAAAAATAATAATCCAGGACATGAAAAATAAATACCTTAAAGACGACAAGGTAGATCAGGCCTCATCGACCACCAGGTCTGGAAATCCCGGGAAATTATCTGACTGGCATGACAGTGTACAGGTACATAGAGAAGAACCGTATACTGAAGAAGAAAAAGCTGAACCTTCAACCCAGTTTATCATTGCAGAAAGTGAAGAGGGCAGAGTTCCACTTAGGAAAAAGGATGAAAAGGACATCATAATTGCCAAAACTTCTGCATCCGGATCTACCAGGAAAGGCGAGGTTGTTGTAGAGGCCAGGGAAGATGAGGATGTAGTTATCGAATATAAAAAATAACAGTGAAAAAACACCGCATCATGAGGTATTAGGTGCATATAAAAGAAATAGAATTCCAGAATTTCAAATCTTTTGGAAGGAAGATCAAGATACCTTTCTATGACGGTTTTACCACGATATCGGGACCTAACGGGAGTGGAAAGTCCAATATTGTGGACGGGATACTTTTTTGTCTCGGTCTTTCAAGTTCAAGGACCCTGCGTGCAGAAAAACTTACAGACCTGATATATAACGGTGACAGGGGTAAGAAACCCGATTTTGCCCAGGTCATTATACGGTTCGATAACTCGGACCGCGAGATGCCAGTGGATTCTGACGAAATAATCATTACCAGGAAAGTGCGCCAGACCAATTCGGGATATTACAGTTATTATTATTTCAATAATAAGGCGGTCACCCTCAGGGAGATCCATAACTATCTTGCCAAGGCCGGGATAACTCCGGAAGGCTATAACGTGGTTATGCAGGGTGATGTTACACGTATCACGGAAATGACAGCCACAGAACGGCGCAAGATAATCGACGAAATAGCAGGTGTGGCCGAGTTCGATAATAAGAAAGACCATGCCATAAATGAGCTGGATATTGTTAAAGAGCGTATCGATCGGGTGGATATCATACTGGCAGAGGTGGATGGCCAGCGTGAGAAACTGCAGCGTGAGCGGGACCAGGCATTGAAGTACCAGACCCTGCTGGAGGAAAAAGTACGCTATGAGGGTTACGTGCTGCTCTCCAAACTCAAGGATGCGCAAAAAGAGTTTGACAAGATAGTGGAGGAGATCACTTCCAGGATGGAAGGGGAAACCGAGCTTGAATCACTTCTTGGATCCAAACAGGAGAAGATGGATGAACTGGAGTCAGGTCTAAAGGAACTGAACGAACAGATAACCCAGATGGGTGAAGAGGAACAGATCGGTATAAAACGGCAGATCGAGGAGACCAAAGGAAAGATATCAGTCAGCCAGAACACTATTACACTTACTGAATCCGAGAAAACCGACCTGGATTCCCAGCGCAGGAAAGGACTTATAGAGATCGATAATATCAAGGGGAATACGGCCGAGCTAACCTCGAAGATAGAGGAAGAGGGACATCGTAAGGAGGGTATTACCAGTGAGATAGGGGACCAGAATAGCCAGTTGCTGGTACTTCGAAGCAGGATCGCAGAGGTGGATTCGAAATTCGTACAGACCCGTGATGAACTGTCAAACGTGAAACATGACCTTGAAGAGGCCCGTAACCGCAAGAACGAACTAATGCGCCAGGAGGACCGGCTGCTTGATGCCATGCGGCGGCGCAGTGCTGAGATAAAGGACATAGAGGAAGAGATAGAAGATTCCGGGCGTAAGATCAAGTCCGCTGATGATGACAGGGAGGATGTGGTGCAGGAGATCCAGGCCCTGAACACACAGATTAAAGACCTTAACAATGATATTGATGACCTGGAATCCAACCGCTCCCAGATGAAGGGTGTACTCAAGGACCTGGACGAGAAGCTGCGTAAATTGCAGCAGGAGTACATGACAGCCGAGGCAAGGATCAGGGCAGCAAAAGAAGTATCAGGATATAGTAATGCTGTAGAAAAGGTGCTAAAGGCCAGGGAAATAAGGGAACTGCCTGGTATTTATGGTACCATCGCCCAGCTGGGTAAGGTGGACCAGGAGTATGCCACTGCCCTGGAAGTGGCAGCGGGTGGTCGTATGCAGGGTATTGTGGTGGATACTGATGATGATGCCTCCCGTGCCATATCCTTCCTCAAGCACCAGCGGGGCGGCAGGGCCACGTTTTTGCCCCTGAACAAGATGATGCCACCTTCGGGATATCGTGATATTTCCGATATGGTGGGTGTTATAGATTATGCTATCAATTTAGTTGATTTTGACCGGAAATTCGATGCTGCATTCCATTATGTGTTCAGGGATACACTGATCGTGGAGGACCTGGCTACTGCAAGGCGATTAATGGGCGGTCTTCGTATGGTCACCCTGGAAGGCGAGGTGGTTGAGAAGAGCGGGGCCATGACCGGCGGCAGCCTGTCCAGGAGAGGACTATCCTTTGCAGCTTCTGAAGAGGATAGGATAACTAAACTGGCAGAGCAGATCACAGAACACGAATCACGGCGCAGTACACTGATAACCAAACTGGATACAGTGGAAGGGCATATCTCATCTGTCCAGACGGAAATGAGGGATGTTGAGACCGAGATTGCTAAAAAGCAGATGGCGATCGAGGAGATAAACAGCAGGGGTGAAAGGCTCACTGTGCTTATTACAGAGAAACAGGCAGAGCTTGGGGAGATCGAGTCCGGCAAAAAGGAACTGCGTGAAGAGATGGAGAACATAGAGGGCAATAAGCAAGAGGTGGAGCAGGAGATTACCGGACTTGCGGCCAGGACAGGGGAACTGGAGGAACAGTTGAAAGGTTCACAGGTGCCTGAGTTGAACGAGCAGGCACAGCGCATTGAGGATGAGATCAAAAGGCTTGAGAACCGTGAGCGGGATATCGAGGCTAATATCAATAACTTTACTACTGAACTGAAGTATGCTGATGAAAGGGTCGAGGAGATCAGGACCAGGCTGTCAGAACTGGATGGCAGGAAGGATGAACTGCGCTCCAAGATACAGCAGTTGCGAAGTGGAATAACTGAAATGGAATCTTCTCTTGAGGATAAGCTGAAGCGGGAGCAGGAACTGGATGTGGAACTGGCAGATATGCGAAAAGCCAGGGAGGATATCCAGATGGAATATGCATCGTGGCAGAAGCAGCACGGGGAGATCAAGGTCAAGCTTGAGAATTCCCGGCGTCAATTAATGGCTTTGAATGCTACGCGGGATACTCTTGCAGAGCAGGTGAAGGAGTTTAAGATTGAGGTTGAGGAGAGGGGTTTGGAGTTTAGTGAGGATGTACCAACACAGGAGGAGGTCCGGACCAGGATCGCTTCTATTACCAGGACAATGACCTCACTGGAACCTGTGAACATGCGTGCCATTGAGGAATATGAAGAGGTGGAGCGGCGCAGCAATGACCTGCGCAGCCGTCGTGATATTCTGGACCATGAGCGTGAGGAGATTCTGGAGCGTATTTACAAGTATGAGCAGATGAAGAAACAGGCGTTCATGGAGTGTTTTGATGGTATTAATTATCATTTCAAGAGTATTTTCACTGAGCTATCTGATGGTCCCGGAGAGCTGGAGCTTGAGAATGCTGAGGATCCTTTTGCGGGCGGGCTTACTATGAGGGTACAGCCAAAGGAAAAGAACCTGCAGCGTATGGAGGCTTTGAGTGGCGGGGAGAAGAGCCTGACCGCACTGGCATTGATATTTTCCATCCAACAGTTCAGGCCGGCACCGTTCTATGCTTTTGATGAGATAGATATGTTCCTGGATGGTTCTAATGCGGAAAGGGTGGCACAGAGAGTGAAAAAGGCCAAGGATAATGCCCAGTTCATTGTGGTGAGTTTGCGAAAGCCCATGGTGCAGGCGGCTGAAAGGACGATCGGTGTTTCCATGCAGGAGAATAATATTACGAGTATTACCGGGGTTAAGTTGAATTGATATTCGTTTTTATGTTGGGAAATAATTGAGTTGGGGTTATTTTATTGCTTCTTGTATCTGTTTTTGTGTTGTTTTGATTTTTTGAATCTTTATTTGTTAGTATAGAGGGTGTCCAGTACTGCATCGGGGTCCAGGCAGAGGTGGCGGCGGGAGTGACAAAAAAGTAGTTGGAAGGTGTCAATACATCGTGAACAAAAAAAGCTCAAAAAAGCTCAATACATCGTGAACACTCATTTGTCATTTTAGTATCAACACATCGTGAACAAATCATCATTTTTTCCAAATATCATCTCGAATTGGTCTGATCT
>JAUWRA010000005.1 GCA_030610815.1 Methanosarcinales archaeon | reverse complement strand
ACTTCATACTTCACGATCTAGGGGGATATTGTTCTATCGGCTTATAGAAAAAGCCGTATCAACAGACCCTAATCCATACAAATCTATTATTGGTAGGGGAAAGTGTTTATAGAACGGGAGTTAAGTGGATACCCCACTTTTTGCATTTTGCCATACTTTTTGAAATGGATACCATATTTTGATGTATATTCTATAGAATGTTGGTGAGACCTTCCCAATTATCATCCACCTGGCGGTCTCAGTGTTCCATAAACTCTGTTATCCGGGTGGAATGGTACCTGGATTTGAGTCCTGTCAGGTCCAGCAGGTTTTTCATAATGCCATTGATGACATCAGAGCTGTGCAAGATCACACCTGCATCATGTCCGTTCATCTCATATGCTTTGTCACCTTCAGGGACATCAAACCTGCTTATGTCCTCCCTGAACTCCTTGAGCCTCTCACTCCTGGATTCTCTTACATAAGAGCTGGTTTTTGGCGTAATCCCGACAAGGCTTAGTTCATACCTGAAACACGGCCGGTTCAACAGGCTTGTTAATATGTATACTGCAACTGGGTACCTGTACCCTGGATCCACATCCTTTAAACTATTCTCCAGTATCCGGTAGATGTCTGTTTCCTGTCCCTTTTGATTATATGAATATACCTTTGAAGGGGGAATTTCCTGTTCTACAAGGTAACCAGTGTCATATAACGCCCTGAGGTATCCTGTAATGATCAACCTGTGCTGGTCATATCCTTCTGATTTCAGTTCCCTGGATATGCTACTTATTGAAAGCTGGCGTTCCTTTAGCATATTTATGATTACATTAAAGAATTTCTCAGACATGTATAATAATTGGTATTGGTAACAAACCTGATAAATACTTTGGTAAATAACACCGGAACAACCATTTGTCACAGATGGACTACTGAGTGAATAAAAAAATATGGAACTGCATTGTAGTTCTTGATCACAATATCAGTTGTATGAAATTGAGAAATTCATATAAGAATGTATAATTTTCTATATATATTATTAGGAATAGCGAGAACAATTATCAGTGGTTTTTTTGGTTTAGCGAAGTTTGGTTATTTTTGTGTGGTCATATATGGATATTCTACGCAGTGTGATGTCTACTTCTACATGTTTCCGACCAATTTTGATAATGTCTTTCACATGAATCTTATTGTCAAAGTTCCAGAGAACTTTTACGCGATCACCAATTAAGATATGTCTTCCCCTGGAATCTTTCATTTTAGGACCACTCCCATTTATTGAATTATTTCCTAGACCCTTTACTATCTTAGCAAATATTGCGATTTCAATTTGATTACTTATGTTAACAGTTTATAATTACTTTGCATTTAAATGTTATCGGAAAGATATAAATGAGGCCTTTAGATGAAATTACTCAATCTGCTCTTTATTGGCTGACTGGAGGTTACAGGGCAAAAATGATTTAGAAGAACCGGTGCAACCACCCAGGCAAGAATTGTGCATGAGCTAATCAAATAGAAATCCGATGCTGCATGATAATATATCTCATTCTCATTTCAATCCTGAACAGGCCGGTGAGTTAGACTGGTAAGGGATATCAGCAGGCTAACAAGGCTTAGTCCTGCCGCAACAAAAAATACTGCAGTAAACCCGAACATGCCTGAGAGAGCACCCCCAAGCAAAGGCCCTGTTATCATGGACAGGGCGATCACCGAATTAATATATCCAGCCGATGTAGCCTTATCCTTATTGCGCATGAGAAGCAGCTCAGTGGAACCCACAAACAGGAATGACCAGGATAAGGCCACCAGGAACATACTGGGTATGATGTGGTAATATATAGTGGCAGGAACCAGGCTGGCAAATGCCAGTATAGACAACAGATATCCAGCCTTTACTACAAGTTCCATGTTCCATCCGTCCATCCGCCGCATTATAAAGAACTGGACTAACGGATTTATAGTAAAGAGCAGTCCTATCCAGAACCTATCCGCTCCCAGGCTGATCATGTACAGCGGGAAAATGGTCCAGCATCCAACTGCCCCTGTATGCCTGATGAAGAACGGAAGATAAATACTCCAGTTATTTTTAATTGTGGAAAATGAAAAGTAATTCACTTTTATCTTATCCACCTGTACCTCAGGCATACGGACCGCGATGATGAGGGACAATATCACCATTAATGAACTGACAAGGAATATCAGGTCAAAGTCCCCTATCAACCCTGCTCCGAAAAACCCGAACGCCCAGCCCAGGGCACCAAAGGAGCTAAATTTCCCAATGCTGCGCTTTAGCCCGTAGACATGCATGATAAAGGCTGCCGGATACATGCCCACGCATATACCCAGCAATCCTCGCAGCAGTGCAAGGCTCAATGGATCATAGGCGAATATCTGCAGGAAATAAGCTACGGCCGAGCATGTAAGTCCAAAAAGCAGTAGTTTTTTGATGTTCCATGCATCTGCCGCTTTACTGAAAATGTAGGATGAAAAGAACAAGCATGCACCGTACACACTCATTATAATGCCCACCTGAATGTAGGTTGCACCCATCTCCTTAGCCAGGAGGGGGATGAGCATTATGGACATCATCATGGATGCGCTGGTAAAAAACTGGATTGAGTTGAGCCTCATATCAGGGTGTAAATGGGAGGGGATATATTTCAAGATATGCAGCCAAATGCATTCGTTGTCCTGCATTGCAGCATCGTTTGTCCTGTACTGCAATCAGTTGTCCTGTGGTGCAGATATAATTGTGTGATTTTTCAAACCAAAAACCTATATACTATATTCTCGTATGTGGATTCCTCTGATTCCACTGTGCGCCGATAGTGTAGTGGTTATCACCGTGGCTTGCCAAGCCATGAACTCGGGTTCGAATCCCGATCGGCGCATACGTGTTTTTTTTATTGTGATCATCCTACGGTAAACCTTATAGAATATTGAAACAGTAACACGGATTATATGTCTCGAATACTCATCAAGGACGGTTATGTAATTACTATGGACGGCCCGCCGATCGAGGGAGGGCATGTTCTTATAGAGGATGACAGGATAGCCTATGTGGGCCGCGAAGAGCAAAAAGCGGACCAGGTCATAAGTGCAAAGGGCTGTGCTGTTATGCCGGGGTTGGTAAATGCCCACACCCATGCTGCAATGACACTATTCAGGGGCTATGCGGATGATATGCCTCTGCAACAGTGGCTGGAAGAACATATCTGGCCGGTAGAGGCTCATCTTACGGATAATGATGTGTATACCGGAACAATGCTGGCATGCCTGGAAATGATACGCTCAGGTACTACAGCCTTTGCTGATATGTATTTTCACATGGATCATGCGGCCAGGGCAGTGGATGGATCAGGCATACGTGCATCCTTATCTTATGGTATGATAGAACTGTTCGATGAAGCTAAGGCTAAGACCGAATTACAGGAAGGGGGTAGGTTTGTGAGACAATGGAACAATGCCGCTGATGGTAGAATTACTACTATGTACGGGCCCCATGCACCCAATACCTGCAGCCGGGAGTTCCTGTCAAAGGTCAAGGAGCAGGCAGTTGAAGATAATGCCCGCATCCATATACATATGCTGGAGACCGAGGCCGAACTGAACCAGATGAAGGAACAATATGGAATGTGCAGCGTGAACATGCTGGACGAGATCGGATTCTTGGGAACTGATGTGCTTGCTGCCCATTGTATATGGCTATCTTCAGGAGATATGGATATCATGGCAGAAAAGAATGTCAATGCGGTGCACTGTCCTGTAAGCAATATGAAGCTGGCATCAGGGATCGCGCCGGTACCTGAACTGTTAAGCAGGGGCGTGAATGTTGCACTGGGTACGGACGGATGTGCCTCTAATAACAGCCTGGACATGTTCGGCGAGATGAAGACTGCAGCCTTGCTGCATAAGGTAAATACAATGGACCCAACTGCCATGCCAACAGGAGAGGTATTGAAGATGGGTACGTCCAATGGTGCAAAGGCACTGGGCATTCCTGCCGGGATATTAAGGCAGGGTATGGCAGCAGATATTATATTGGTAGATATGCACACACCAGGCTTAACCCCGGTCCATGAACCAATATCGCATCTAATATATGCTGCAAGGGGTTCGGATGTGAAGACCACCATCGTAAACGGACAGGTGTTGATGGAAGATGGTATAGTCCTGTCAATTGACCAGGAAAAGGTAATAGAGCAAGCTTCCATTGCGGCAAGGAGACTTGCTGATAAAGCTAAAGTTAAATGATATTTTAAAGTTGAGTGATATTTCTATTTACGGAGTTAATTGAATGACAGAAGATATGATCGAATCAGGTAACATGAAGATTGAATGGGCAAGGAACCATATGCCGGTTTTGGCCCATGTCAGGGAAGAATTCATAACAGGACAGCCTCTTGTCGGCCACACCGTGGGAATGGCACTGCACGTTGAGGCAAAGACAGCGGTGCTGGTGGAAACCCTGGCAGCCGGGGGTGCACAAGTGGCAATTTGCGGTTGTAACCCTTTAAGCACACAGGATGATGTGGCACAGGCCCTTGATACAAGGAAGAATATCAGGTGCTATGCTATCCATGCCTGTTCCAATGATGAATATTATACTGCCATTGATGCGGTACTTGACCACAAGCCTGATATTACCATAGATGATGGCGGCGACTTGATCTTTAAGCTTCACACAGAAAGACAGGACATGATGCCAGATATCCTGGGTGCATGTGAAGAGACCACTACCGGTGTGCACAGGCTCAAGTCCATGGAACGGGACGGGGCACTGAAGATACCGGTGATAGCCGTAAATGATGCCTTGACCAAGTTCCTGTTCGATAACCGCTATGGGACCGGTCAGTCAAGCTGGGATGGTATTATACGCACCACCAATCTTTTGATCGCTGGTAAGAACGTGGTCATAGCAGGATATGGATGGTGTGGTCGGGGAACAGCAATGAGGGCAGTGGGTCTGGGAGCTAATGTCATTGTGACCGAGATAGATCCGATACGTGCACTGGAGGCCAGGATGGATGGTTACAGGGTAATGCCAATGATCGAAGCAGCAGCCATTGGTGAGATATTTGTCACCACTACCGGTAATGTGGATATACTTACCAGGGAACACTTCGAGGTGATGAAAGACGGGGCAATACTTGCCAATGCCGGTCATTTCAATGTGGAGATCAACCTCGATGAGTTAAAGGCCATGGCAACATCAACAAAAAAAGCACGCAACAACATCATGGAATACAACATTGACGGGCGTCGCATCAATGTACTGGCAGACGGTAGGCTGGTTAATCTTGCTGCTGCGGACGGGCACCCTGCCGAGGTCATGGACATGAGCTTTGCCAACCAGGCTATGTGCGTGGAACATATAGCTACTCACAAGCTTACACCCGGGGTTCATCCTGTGCCACAACATATCGACATGAAGGTGGCAGGTTTGAAACTTGAGGCTATGGGGATAACTATAGACAAGATAAAACCCCATCAATTCGAATATATGGAAGGGTGGGAAACAGGCACATAACCGACCTATCAACCTGGCAGATGCCATGTGATCTTTTCCAATTTTATATCAAGGACATCTGCTAATAATCCATTTTATTTTTTAAATGCCAATTAGTCAAATTAATGCAATCCTATACCCTTAACTAGTTCACTGCATATTAATTTAGAAACATTTATATGGGGTTTCTGGTAATCCAATATAAGCTAGTCAAAGTGCTAGTTTTTGGATAAGACTGTTAGTGTAATCAAGTTATTTATTATGTATAATTTGATTTCATCAGTAATGATTATAAAAAGTACAGGAGGATGAAAATAAATGATTGATCCAATTACGGGTCTAGGTATTGTTGCGCTGATGGGTGCTCTTGCAACGATTGCCGGTGCTGCTGAAGATTTGGAATCAGACGTCGGTTCTCAGAGCAATCCTAACTCACAGGTGCAGCTTGCCGCCCAAATGGATTTTCCACATAGGATATTTAACAAAGCTATTTCCGGGGAACCACCGGCTTACGGGCTATGGTGTGCGACCGGAGCAACAGTGGCCAGTGTATTGCTGGCACAGAATATGTCAGTGATTTTCGCAATTGCCATCGGCTCTCTTGCTGGTGCAATATTGCTTGGCCTATTCTCAGTGACCGCCCATATGGGACGTACAGCAAGTCAGAAACGATTCAAACAACCAATTTATATGGACATGGTTATCGGTCATGTGCCTTCCATAATTGCACATGGGTTTATTGCAGTATTTTGTATTATTAGTTTTTCTTATATCATGGACCATGTACTGTCACACCCATTCCCGTTGCCATTACTGGCGTTCCTCTGGGGAATAACCGCAGGAGCTATAGGGTCGTCTACAGGTGACGTTCATTATGGTGCTGAGCGAGAGTTCCAGAACCAGCCGTTCGGCTGTGGATTGAATGCAGCATACTCAGGGAATATTGTGAGAAAGGCCGAATCAGGTCTGAGGAATGGTATTGATAATGTGTGGGCCTGCGCAAAGTTCGGAGGACCCGTTACCGGGCTCGCCCTTGGCTTTACAGTGTTCTTTGATAACTGGAGATCCACAGTATTTAGTGGGGTGAATGCAGTAATTGCCGGCCTGATAATTGTCTTGATACTTATACTTGCAAACAGGTTGGTCGAGGTTCAGGGCAGGAAGGCTTACGGACCGTTCAAGGATGAAGATGGAGGTGCTGAAACAGCATGATTGATCTAATTTCTATTGCCCTTATAACTCTGGGCGGAGTGCTTATCGGCTTAGGTGTCCACTTTATTCCAGTAGGTGGTGCACCGGCTGCAATGGCCCAGGCAACAGGTGTGGGTACAGGTACAGTGCAGCTGGCTGCAGGTGCGGGACTTACCGGCCTGATCAGTGCAGGATTTATGTATAATTTCCTTGCAACCTCAGGTAGTTTTACTACATCGGATTTCATACTTGTGCTGGCCTCTGGTGCCGTGGGTGCTATGATCATGATCACGGTGACAATGTTCATCGGGCAGTTAGTATATGTATACTGTGTGGGTGTTCCCCCGGTATCTGCAAAGGTCGATGTTGACCCAATAACAGGAGATAGACAGGATATCTATGTTTCGAAAGGTACTGAAGGCCACGGCGTCCCGACTGTCAGTTTTGTAAGCGGTACTATTGGCGCTCTGTTCGGAGGAATGGGCGGTTCATTGGTCTATGTGCAGTTAATGCAGATAGGAAACGCTCCATCTGATCCGGCCATAGTCGCTCTTGCAGGAATATTTGCCACTGGTGTGTTCTATGTGAACGCGGTGCTGGCCTCGTATAATATCGGGGGCACTATCGAAGGATTCCATGACCCCAAGTTCAAGAGGGTACCAAAGGCTATCATATCATGCCTGGTCGCTTCACTTCTATGTGCAATCATTGCCGTACCTATTATGGGAGGTGTTAGTTAATGTCAGCTGTAGAAGGAGGACCGGCAAGTGGTGGTCTGCCCCCAAATAAAGTAATCGCGATCGGTGTGATCGGCGGACTTGCAGGAATATACTTAACAATGCTGAACCAGACATTCAATACCACAATATTCTCTGTTATGGGCGGTATCGGTTCCATATTCGCTGTAGTATGGGGTGCTGATGCGGTACGCAGGGTATGTAGTTATGGTCTTGGTACAGGTGTGCCTTCCATTGGTATGGTGGCTCTGGGTATGGGTATTGTAGCAGCCATATTCGGATTGATCCTGCCCGAAACAGGTATATTGCAAATTCCCGCTATATTAGGCCCGGTAATATCTTTTATTGTGGCAGCCTTGATCGGATTGGTAATTGGTTTATTATCGAACAAGATCCTGAATATGAACATCCCTATTATGGAGAAATCCATGATCGAGATCGCAGGTGCAGGATGCCTGGTGATGATGGGTCTTAGTGCCTCTATCGCCGGAAGTTTTGCTTTCAATGATGCCATACTCCCGAGTGTGGTAAGTACAGGATACATTGCCCTAGTCTTTATTGGCGGTGCAATGACTATACTTCATCCATTCAATGCAAACCTCGGACCCGATGAATCACAATACAGGACATTGTACGTGGCCGTTGAAAAAGCAGCCATTATTATGGTAATTGCAGGTTTTGCCTCATTAACCGCTATCGATGCGGTTTCGGCAGCACTGACCATGTTAGTAGGTCTGCTCATATTCCTGGTATACTTCAATAAATTCATGAAATCTGTCCACCGTGAAGCATATAAGGTCGTTGGTACAGGTTTACTGCCATCAGCGGAGGAATTAGAATGAGCCACATAAGAATTGCACCCGAACTCCACCTGATCCTGGAACCCATGTCGGGAATCCTGGCAGAGGAAAAGGATGATGTGCTGGAATACTCCCTTGACCATATTTCAACACTAGTGGAAGAACTGGATAAAATAGTAGATGATATGATGTACTCACTTGGTCCGGATCATCCACTACTTGCTTCCTTCCCGGGTCGTGAAAAAGCAGCCGTTACTGCAGGTGTCTGGACAAATATATTTTACGGTTTTATAGGAGGTCTTATATTGATGTTCCTGTTTACCGTATTAATGAAGATAGGAGGCTTGTAAATGGCTGATAAAAGAGAAACGGCAGTTGGATGGCCTGTCCTGAAAGGTGAGTATGAGATAGGTGATGTGAATAACCCTGTTGCTGTTGCCACATTAGGATCCCATCTCCCTGGAGCACCACATCTTGAGGCAGGTGCATCTATCACAGGTCCCTGTAAGACCGAGAATATCGGTATCGAAAAGCTTGTGGCCAATATCATCTCTAACCCGAACATCAGGTTCCTCCTGGTCACCGGTTCTGAGGTTAAAGGTCACCTGACCGGGGATGCCATTATGCAATTCCATGCCAATGGTACCAAGGAGAACAGGATTGTCGGTGCAGTAGGAGCCATTCCCTACATCGAGAACCTGACCGAGGAATCCATTGCCAGATTGCAGGAACAGGTTGAATGTATTGACATGATAGGCACGGAAGACCAGGGACAGATAACTGCAAAGATCAAAGAACTGGCAGGCCGTGATCCCGGAGCGTTTGATGCTGAAGCAATGATCATAGAGGTATCGGAAGATGGTGAGGGCGAAGAAGAATTTGAGGGTATCAGGCCTATGGCTGCCGAAGTAGCACTGATCCAATCGAGGATCCGGAATATCCAGGCCCAAACTATAGATATAGGTAACATGAACAAGTTTGCATCAGGTGTTTATTCAGGAAAGATCGAAGGTGTTATGATGGGGCTTACCCTGACACTTGGACTTCTTGGATTACTGATCATGGGAGGTGTATAACATGGCTGAAGAAACCGATGAATATGTTTACGGCAAAGGAGTTCCTATGGTTGTTACCCCACCCGGAGCTGTGATTTTCGATAAACTTCTTGAGGATATCAGGTACAGGGGACAGCTTATTGCCAGAAACCAAAAACTTGATTCAGGAGTCTCCAGAGGTTTCAAAGGACTTGTGTACGGATTCGTATTAGCGGTCATTATGATCGGACTGCCCATTATCGTGAAGGGAGGTTAATAAAATGGCTGAAAATACAATTCCGGAGATAATCGTTGACCCGGCTGACTACCAGGAGGTTATCAAGAAACTGGACCACATTGATGAGAAGATCGAATTCACTCACAGCGAGATCCAGCAGAGAATAGGTAAACGCCTTGGCAGGGATATCGGAATACTATATGGCATTTGTGTCGGCCTGATGATAATGGTGATGTATCTGTTGATAGTAACAACATTGGGATTATCCCCAATAAATCCGATTCCATTAGAGGTAAATGAATCCCTTTTGGATGCAGTAATAAGAATTCTGTTTAAGTGAAAGAGGTGATAATAAATGTTTAGGTTTGATAAAGAACAGGAAGTTTTCGAATTTGGCGGCGTAAAGATGGGAGGGCAGCCTGGACAGTATCCCACTGTCCTGATCAGTACTATGTTCTACGGCAAGCACAAAATTGTGACTGACGAAGATAAAGGTATATTTAACAAAGATCAGGCAGATGATCTGTGGCACATACAACAAGAGATGGGAGACATAACAGGTGTTCCCTATATTAACCAGATCGTGGGTGAAACATCAGAAGCTATAATAAATTTTATAGACTGGTTTGTCGAAATAGATGATAAAACTGCATTCCTGATAGACTCTTCAGCCGGTGATGTGAGAGCTGCAGCAGCAAAGTATTGTACTGAGATTGGCGTGGCAGATAGGGCCATACACAACTCTATCAATGCCAGTATCAATGAAGAAGAGATTGCAGCAGTCACGGAAAGCGATCTGGATGCAGCCATAGTACTGGCATTCAATGCTACAGACCCTTCAGTGAAAGGCAAGATGGACATCCTTGAGATTGGCGGTACTGGCCAGGCGAAAGGTATGCTTGAAGTTGCCAAGGACTGTGGAATAACCAGACCAATTGTCGATGTGGCAGCTATGCCACCCGGTGCAGGTGCTGGTGCAACGGTCCGGTCTATCATGGCAGTCAAGGGACATCTGGGACTTCCCACAGGCGGCGGTTTCCATAACATGGCATCTGCATGGGATTGGCTTAAGAAGTTCAAAAAGGAACATAAGGAAGCCTACATGCCCACAGATATCGGAACCAACCTTGTGTGTCAGGTAGTTGGTGCAGACTGTCTGCTGTACGGTCCTATTGAAAATGTCAGGTCAGTATTCCCGGCAGTTGCCTTAGTGGATATCATGCTGGCAGAGACTGCAAAAGATCTTGGCATAGAAATAATGGATCCGAACCATCCGATCAATAAACTGGTGTGAAAACATCAGTTTGTTTTTTCTTTTTGTGTATGATCTATAAGATTGTGTACTCAAGTAACTGCAAACGCAAGTGAGCAGTTTCTTGTTTTCTTTTTTTTACTTCGGATGCTTTTTTAACGTATAGTAAAGTATATACTTTCCTGTAGGCTTAGAAAATGCAAACGAAGTGAGCATTTTCTTAACATTGGCTTTCCAGGCCACAGGAAGTTTTTATTTATATTCCGCACTATCTACAATTGTATTCAATTGACAGCTATACGAGGTTCGTTACTTCCCTACTACGTGGTTACAAAATGACAAGTGCAATGGAAATATATCAATTACTGCCAAAAACCAATTGCAAGAAATGCAATGAATCCACCTGCATGGCATTTGCCGTGGCATTACTTTCACGCACCAAACAGTACACCGAATGCCCGCCGCTAATGGAAGAGGATAAATACATCGACTCAAGGCAAAAACTGGAAATTATATTAAAGCCAATGGAAGGTGCAGAGGAGACCGGGCTCATTATACATGATGAACTCTGCTCAGGCTGTGGTAACTGTGTAGTCGCTTGTCCTGTAAATGTTGCCAATGACCCTCATGGTTCAGGCAGGGGTTTTGGTCCGACAAATGAGAAGGTCATTTTCAGAGTCGAAAACGGAAAGGTAAAAGCTGCCAATGTAAAGGAGTGCAGGCGTTTTGGTAAGGACAAGATACTATGCAGGGCATGCATAGACCCATGCCCAACCGAGGCTATTGAGTTCGTATGAGGTCGAGATGGAAATGACTGAACCGATCACATGGACCTGCACTGGTTGTGCCCTGCTTTGTGAGGATATCCAGGTATATATCAAAGATAACAGGGTCGAGAAGGTGGAACATGCCTGTCTTAAGGGCAAAGCCAGGGTATATGGGTGTAAACATACTGCCATGTCCACAGTGGATCAAGAGGAAGTTGATGTAAATAATGCTATTAGACAGGCGGCGGAGATACTTGAAGAGGCCAGGAATCCATTGCTCTACGGCTGGAGTAATTCCACTTCAGAGGCCCAGGTTGCAGGTATAGAACTGGCACAGACCCTGGGTGCCTGCATAGATTCCACTTCATCCTTCTGCCAGGGTATCACTATTAACGAGATAATAAACGGCAGCGTCCCTTCATGCACTCTGGATGAAGTAAGGGAAAAGGCAGATGTTGTAATCTACTGGGGTGCTGACCCCATGAGTTCCCATCCCCGCCACCTTTCCAGGTATTCATATTTTCCCAGGGGTGAGTTGAGGCAGCGGGGATATGAAGAGGACAGGACAGCCATCTGCATTGATGTTACGCAGTCCAGGACCGCAAAGATATGTAAGGGTATGTTCTTCAGCATTCCGCCCGGTGGTGATGCTGAGTTCATGCAGGCATTGATGGATGGGTTGGCTGGTCGTGTACCTAAGTTATCCTATGATTTTGATGTAAAACGCATCCTGGAACTGGCTGCTGTATTAAAAAAAGCAGAATTCGGGGTCATTTTTGCAGGATTGGGGCTGGTTTATTCCATTAAAGAAGAATTTGACCTCATTTCAGAATTTATGAGCACATTGAACCGTTTCTCAAACTTCTTCTTAATCCCAATGGCAGGTCATTTTAATATGAGGGGTTTTAATCATAATCTGCATGAGGAAACAGGATTTATTCACAGGGTCGGATTCACAAAAAATGGTCCGGTATCCGGTGTTGAATATTCCGTAGTAGAGCAGTTGAAGCACGGTGCCGATGCCGTAATGGTTGTGGGTTCCGACCCCCTGGCAAGCTTACCCTTATCCATTTCCAGGCGGTTGAAGGATATTCCGTTAATCCTGGTGGACCCATGTTCAAACCTGACCACCAGGGTAGCGGATGTGACAATTCCATGTGGGGTCTCTGGTATAGAAGTGGGTGGAACTGCCATCAGGTTGGACGGCAAGAAAATGGACATTTCTCCCCTTATCCAGGGAGATGGATTGTCTGATGAAATGATAGTAAGACGTATCATGGAGGAGGTGAGCTGATGGCACTGGATGTTGGTAAGTTCATCAAGGCCCCGGAATACGATATCAAGATCATAACCCGCAGGGACGTGTTCCAGGCCAGTGTATGTGAAGAGGACTGTTTTAGTGATGAATGCCTGGAGCTGTCTGCCTTGATAGTGCTGGACGCTGCCGAAATGAAGCGTATGGGTATCCAGGATGGGGCAAACGTCAGGCTCACATCAATATGGGGCAGTGTGGTGGTCAGGGCCATGGCATCACCCAGGGAAGAACAAAAAGGTCTGGGATTTATGGTTAATGGGCCGTGGGTAAATGCATTGGTTTCAGATGAAACGCCCGGCGGGATACCGGCATTTAAGGATATAGAGGTAAAAATTTCAATATCGAAAGATGGAATGACCGGCATCAAGGAACTTTTTTTATTATGAAACGCACATATGTATAATAGATCTTGCTCTTGCAATCTCTATGGAAATATAATATGCATATATATATATGTATGAAGTAATGAAAAAATATAAAAAAAAAGGCTCAATCAGGGTTGAGCCAGGGCATCATAGCGCGCAGTTTCTTGCCCACCACTTCAACAGGATGCTCATTCTCCATGCGCTCCATGGCCTTCAACACCGGACTGTTAGCCTTCCCCTCAAGCACGAACTCCCTGGCAAACTCACCGCTCTGTATCCTGTACAGTGCCTCTTGCATTGCATCCCGCGATTCCTCATTTATGATCGTAGGACCTACTGTCATACCGCCATACTCTGCAGTATTGGACACCGAATCCCACATATTGGCAAGCCCGCCTTCATGGATCAGGTCAACGATAAGCTTCAATTCATGCAATGTCTCGAAATAAGCTATCTCGGGCTGGTATCCCGCATCCACCAGTGTCTCAAAGGAAGCCTTGATCATGCTGACCACACCGCCGCACAGGTCCACCTGCTCACCGAACAGGTCGGTCTCGGTCTCTTCAAGGAACGTAGTCTCGATAACACCGGCCCTGGTGCAACCTATGCCACGGGCATAAGCCAGTCCGATCTGTCTGGCATTCCCTGTTGCATCCTGATGTACAGCAAGCAGGCCGGGTACACCGTTACCTTCCACATATGTCCGCCTGACCAGGTGCCCCGGACTCTTTGGAGCCACCATGAACACGTCCACATCTGCCGGAGGGACAATCTGGTTGAAATGTATGTTGAACCCGTGTGAAAATGAAAGCGCATTTCCAGGTTTTAGATTGGCTGCGATATCATCCGCATATATGGATGCGGCAATCTCATCAGGCACCAGCATCTGGACAATATCAGCCTCTGCAGCCGCTTCTGCTACAGTCTTGACAATCAGGCCGTCAGCTTCGACTTTTGCCCATGAACTGCTGTCTTTCCTTAGTCCAACCACTACATTAATACCTGAATCGTGCAGGTTCTGTGCCTGGGCATGACCCTGGCTACCGTATCCAATTACTGCTATACTCTTGCCTTTCAGTACACCGAGGTCGGCATCTGAATCATAATACATCTTAACCATATATTCTCTCTCCTGTATCTGAAATTATACATCAATTATTATTCTGAATAACTATTATTTTCCCGGTTTTACCGTCTTAGCACCGCGGTTCATTGCAACTGTGCCTGTACGCACAACTTCCACGATCCCGAAACCCCGCAGGAGTTTCTCTATGGCATCGATCTTATCATTTGTTCCGGTAACACCCACTATCAAACTCTTTACACCGACATCTACGATCTGTGCCCTGAAGACATCCACTATCTGCATAACCTCTGAACGGTTGCCCTTATCGACCTTGACCTTGAAAAGTGCAAGTTCCCGCTCAATGGTCTCGCCTGGTTCAAGATCACTGACCCTGATAACATCAATGAGCTTATTCAACTGCTTGATCACCTGTTCAAGCACATGGTCATCACCTGATACGACAATGGTCATTCTGGATATATCAGGATTGTCCGTTATTCCAACTGCAAGGCTTTCTATATTAAAACCCCTGCGGCTGAATAATCCTGCCACTCTTGTTAAGACCCCGGATCTGTTTTCCACAAGTATTGCAAGTGTGTGTTTCAATTTCAGGCCTCCAGGTCAAGTATTTCATTTATGGCTGCCCCGGCTGGTACCATGGGCGACACATTCTCTTCCCGCTCAACTACAAAGTCTATTACAGTTGGCCGGCCCGAATCAACGGCTTCCTTTAATGCCGGTGCCACCTCATCTGGTTTAGTAACCCTAAGACCAAGCGCACCATAAGCCTCTGCCAGTTTGACAAAGTCAACACTATCATCAATACTGGTAAATGAATACCTTTTATCAAAGAACAGGTCCTGCCACTGCCTGACCATGCCCAAAAACCCGTTGTTCAGGATAGCCACTATAACCGGTATATCGTTCTTCACCACTGTGGCAAGTTCCTGGCTGTTCATCTGGAAGGAACCGTCCCCTGCAATGTCAAAGACTACTTTATCAGGGCATCCCTTCTTGGCACCCATGGCAGCTGGGAAACCGAATCCCATAGTTCCGAGCCCACCCGATGATATGAAAGTCCTCGGTTGGGAATATTTAAAGTATTGGGCAGCCCACATCTGGTTCTGGCCAACCTCAGTTACTATGATGCTATCCGGATACAATTCATGTATCTGCTCAACAATATACTGTGGTTTCAATGTATCACCCATAAGATACTTCAGTGGATATTGCTGTTTCCACTTCTCAACCTTCTTGATCCACTGGGTGGTCGTGGATTTGCTTTTCTTTAATTCACTAATAAATTCCACAAGCATCTTTAGTATGGATCTTGCATTGCCCACGATTGGTATGTCCACACGTACATTCTTACTTATCTCGGCCGGGTCTATGTCTATATGAATTATCCTGGCATTGGGTGCAAAGGAATCCACCTTGCCTGTAACCCTGTCATCAAACCTGACACCTATAGCTATCAGCAGGTCCGATTCCTGGATAGCAAAGTTGGCATATTTAGTACCGTGCATCCCCGGCATACCCACACATAATGGATGGGAATCAGGAAAAGCACCTTTGGCCATGAGTGTGGTGGTCACAGGTGCATTGATGATCTCTGCCAGTTCAAGTAATTCCTTGCTGGCATTTGATGAGATTATGCCTCCACCAATGTAAATGACAGGACGCCTGGCTTTTATAATGGCTTCAGCGCCACGTTTTATCTGCATTTTGTGCCCGGTTTTCACTGGCTTGTATCCTCTCAGGTCTACTTTATCAGGATATTCAAAATCGAACTCGTCAGTGGTCACATCCTTTGGAATATCGACAAGGACCGGCCCCTGTCTTCCGGTAAAGGCGATGTGGAACGCTTCCTTGATTATCCAGGGCAGGTCGTTCACATCTGTTACAAGGTAATTGTGCTTTGTGATGGGAAGAGTGATGCCTGTAATATTTGCTTCCTGGAAAGCATCATTCCCGATAAGCGGCCTTGGTACCTGGCCTGTGATGGCAACCATTGGAACAGAATCCATGTAGGCATTGGCTATGCCTGTAACCAGGTTGGTGGCTCCCGGACCGGAAGTTGCCAGGCAGACCCCCACTTTACCTGTGGCACGGGCATATCCATCTGCTGCGTGTGCTGCAGCCTGCTCATGCCTGACCAGGATGTGGTCAATATCCGCATCATACAATTCATCATAGATAGGCAGTAGTACGCCGCCCGGATACCCGAACATAACTTCGACTTTCTCAGCGTACAGGCATTCTATAAGGGCTCTTGCGCCCGTCATCCTGGTCTTTTTACCCATCTATTTGTTCCTCCGATTATTTTTTTCATCCATGATGTTATTTCAATAAATATAGTATCAGAGGTGATAGTTTTACTACATTAATGTTATTATCACAGCCCTATTTCATGAGCCGGTTAATCCCTTCAAGAACAGCTTCCACGGATGCCATGATAATATCTGTCCTTGCACCCCTGGCGGTGATCACCTTACCGTCCCTGTTCAGTTTTACCCAAACCTCCACCAGGGCATCAGTTCCGCCGGTGATGGCGTCAACATGATATTCTTCAAGCCTGATATCGGCAACACCTGCTATACCTTTACGCAGGGCTGCAATGGCCGCATCTACAGGACCATCTCCCACACCAGCCTCCACTATCTCGACCCCGTTGACCTTTATCTTGATAGAAGCAGTTGGTGTAACCATATTACCCGATACTACTGTCAATTCTTCCAGCTTGACCTTTGGTTCACATGTGATGTTCAGTACTGTCTCGGCTATGATCTCCAGGTCTGCATCAGTAACATGTTTCCCTTTATCACCAAGCTCTTTGATCCTGGCCACGATCTCATTCAGCTGTTCATCACTTACATCAAGACCCAGCTCTTTCAATGCCAGTATAACCGAACTCTTGCCCGCATGTTTGCCAAGCACGATCTTTCTCTGCCTGCCAATGGTTTCGGGTTTCATGGGTTCATAGGTGGATGTGTCAGCTATCAGGCCGTGGACGTGGATACCTGCTTCATGTGTGAAAGCATTTCCACCCACAATGGCCTTATTTGGGGCCACCGGGATGCCTGTCAGTCTGCTCACAAGCCTGGAGGCTGTGTATATTTCATCCAGTTTGATATTTGAGGAATAATCGTATAGGTTTTCCAGACTCATTACAACCTCTTCAAGAGATGCATTGCCCGACCTCTCACCTATGCCGTTAATAGTAACATGTGCTTCAGATGCACCGGCTCTCAGGGCCGATATTGTATTGGCGGTCGCAAACCCGTAATCATTGTGGCAGTGTATTGCTATGGGCTTGCTGAGTGTTGAGAGTTCCTTGAATATCTCATAGGTCTTTTCAGGGACCAGTAGTCCCACAGTATCGCAGAACACGACCCTGTCAGCTCCTGCTTCAATACCTTCACTGTACAGGGACCTTAAAAAGTCCAAATCTGCCCGTGAGGCGTCCTCACCGCTAAGTTCCACGATGAGGCCGTGGTCCTTGGCATACTCTGTGGCATCCAGGGCCATTTGTTTTACAGTTTCCCTGTCTTTTTTAAGCTTGCTTTTGATATGCAGGTCAGATACCGGTACGACCAGGTGGATTGAATCCACATCGCATTCCAGCGCAAGATCTATATCTTCATTGCGTACCCGGCAGTAACTGCAGATCTCAGCATTTAGCCCCTCATTGGCAACGGCACGTATGGCCTCTCTCTCACCTTTAGAAGTGATTGCAGAACCAGCTTCGATAATATTGACACCAAGGGCATCAAGTTTGTGTGCAATTAACAACTTATCTTTAGTCGAAAGCGCAACTCCCGGGGTTTGTTCGCCATCCCGGAGTGTTGTATCTAAAAATCGGATATCTCTATTGACAAATAAAACGATCCCTTCTTGCCATAATTTATCACCTACTTAGGTAGGCTTAAAATAATGTTAAGTTATAAAAAAGTATCGAAGTTCAAGAGAAAATGCTCACTTCGTTCGCATTTTCTAAGCCTGTAGGAAAGTATATGCTTTCCTATACGTTTAAAAAAAGAAAAAGCACAGGCCGACATTTGCCAGCCTGTTTTTTTACACTTATCATATTATATCTATGATAGAGCCGCCGTTGTTGCTACCACTAATTGCGGCACCAACTGCCATTCCTTCCTTCTGGCCTTCATTTATGCCATAGGACTGGGGACCCAGGATCTGTGCGGACTGGACACCGGTCATAATAGCCATGACACGTATCCTGCCTTCATATTCCTTATTGACCCTTGCACCCCAGATGACATTTGCCCTGTCATCCAGTTCATAGGTAAGAGACTCTGCGACTGCTTCTGCCTCAGACAGTGTAAGGTCAGGACCGCCTGTAATATGTACCAGGCATCCGGTGGCACCTCTGTAATCAACATCCAACAGCGGATGGTTCAGTGCTGCACGCACTACATTATCGCCTCTGTCCTGGCTCTTTGCCTCGCCGACAAGCATCACTGCTACACCGCCGCAGCCCATGATGGTCTTGACATCAGCATAGTCCAGGTTGATCAATGAAGGCTGGGTAATGGTCTCACTGATACCTTTTACGGTCTCAGCTATCAACTGGTCCATGACAGAAAATGCCTGTTCGATCGGCAGGTTAGGTACATAGTCCAGCAGTCTGTTATTATCCAGCACCAGCACTGTATCTGCGGCTTTCCTGAAGGTCTCAAGACCTTCTTCGGCTTTAATGGCTCTTGCCCTTTCAACCCTGAAGGGGCTTGATACCATACCGACTACAATGGCATCCTGTTGTTTGGCGATCTCAGCTACAACAGGTGCAGCACCTGTGCCTGTTCCGCCGCCCATGCCTGCTGTAATAAAGACCAGGTCTGCGCCCTTCAGAACTTCTTCCAGTGTCCCTCTTGCAAGTTCGGCTGCTTTACGGCCAGTTTCAGGATAGCCGCCTGCACCAAGTCCCCTGGTAAGGGATTTGCCTATAAGGATCTTTTTATCTGCCTGGATCATGTCCAGGTGCTGCTTGTCTGTATTGATGGCAATAGTCTCTGCGCCGCTGACTCCCATATTATAGAGTCGGTTAACTGTGTTATTGCCTGCTCCGCCGCAACCCACGATCACGATCTGCGGTTCGCCGAAGTCTTCACACATTTCTTCAATTTGTCTGGACTCCCGAAGGAGTTTTTCTTTTTCTGTATGTTTCAATGCTTCTTGTACAATAGTTTGCATTTTATATTCATCCCCTGCAAATTCATACGACCTTAGCCGTACCTACCCGTTCCAATAATTGCATGTTACGGAGTAGTTTATCACTTCGTTGATCTATCAGGTCCCGTATAGCCGCCCTGATTGCTTCACTTGTGGACGGAAATTCACCCATGTTTACCATGACGTCGATCATTTCTAATTGTTTCTCGGGGAGCCTTATTGTTATTCTCTCCATCGGGGTTTACTCCCTTTGATGTAATAATTCCGTCAGACGTGTGTCAGACACACGACTGACGCATGTCTGCTGACTGTCTGACAGATGTATGACATCTGTATGCTATATGTCTGACAATAATAATATATATAGTTTACTCTGGGTTGGGCATTGGGACAAAATCCATTTATCCCCTCACGTGGCTAATGAGGTGTTGTTTCATACATTGCATATTGTTAAAAAATCTTAAAAATATATACTCTTGGAACCGGGAATAAACAATAAGGAACAAAGATTATTCTCAACATTAAATGCGTGGGTTGCTGGTGTTGGTGAATTAAATTGTTGCATTATTCCCCACACACATATTACCACAAGTAATATATATGATGCAATTTTATTACATCCTGTGTGATTACAGTGACTGATAAAACAATACAGGACATCAATGCTAAGATCGCTGACGGCAGCGTCCATGTAGTTACGGCAGAAGAGATGCCGGACATCGTGGCAGAACTGGGGCCAGTTGGCGCTGCAAAAGAAATAGATATAGTTACTACAGGTACTTTCGGGGCCATGTGCTCATCCGGTGCCTTTCTCAATTTCGGGCATTCAGACCCTCCCATCAAGATGCAAAAGGTATGGCTCAATGATGTTGAGGCCTATGCCGGTCTGGCTGCCATCGATGCCTATATAGGTGCAACCCAGCTTAGTGAGAGCAGGGGCATGGAGTACGGAGGAGCCCATGTAATAGAGGACCTTGTGGCAGGTAAGTCCATAGATATCCATGCCACAGCCTACGGCACCGACTGCTATCCCCGCAAGGTGCTGGATACTACTGTGACAATAGACGACTTGAACCAGGCAACAATGTTCAATCCCAGAAACGGTTACCAGAAGTACAATGTTGCTACAAACTGCACAGACCGTACCCTGTATACTTATATGGGAACACTACTGCCCGACTGCGGCAATGTTACATATTCGGGTGCAGGGGTACTCTCGCCAATGTACAATGACCCCACTTACCAGACCATAGGTGTGGGGAGCCGCATTTTCCTGTGCGGAGGTCAGGGGTATGTGACCGGGCAAGGTACCCAGCACGACCCGGACAATAATTTTGCGACAATGATGGTACAGGGCGACCTGAAGCAGATGGATAAAAAATACTTGAGGGGTGCCACCTTCCACGGATATGGCACTTCCCTGTATGTAGGTATCGGCATACCCATACCGATCTTAAACGCTGATATTGCAAAGGCCACTGCAGTGACCGATGCTGATATCACCACTAACGTGCTGGACTACGGCGTGGCACGCAGGAGCAGACCTATACTGCGCCAGGTTACCTATGAGGAATTGAAGTCAGGCATGATAGACATTAACGGCAGGGAAATTACAACGTCACCCATGTCCAGTTTTCATGATGCCAGGGCCATTGCAGGGGAATTGAAGGACTGGATACAAAAGGGGACGTTCTATCCGACGCTTCCGGTGGAGCGTTTGCCCAACACTGGCGTGGTGTTCAAGCCCATGAAACAGATAGGTGAGCAGCCCACAGTAGCTGATGTTATGGCAAAGCGGGTGATCACTATTCAGCAGGGGCTGACTGTGGAGAATGCTGCAAAGGTGATCATGGAAGGGAACTTCAACCACCTGCCTGTGGTGTCGGATGAGGACCGGCTGGTCGGAATTATCACGGCATGGGATATTGCCAAGGCTGTGGCAAAGAACAAGCGGGACAAACTTGATGATATCATGACCAGGACTGTGGTCACTGCTGATGCCTCTGAACCCATCGATATAGTGGCACGAAGGTTGGAGCAGCATAACATCAGTGCTTTGCCTGTGGTGGATAAGCACAGCAGGGTAAGTGGTATTATCACAAGTGATGATATCAGTAAACTGGTCGCCAGGAGGTAGGAGATATGAAGATAACATTACATGCAACCCCGGATATTACTCCAAGACCTTTGATAGCAGAGGTGATACTGGAGACCAGGGCATTGCTGAATATTGACAGGGCAGATGTGAAACCTAAAGGTGGCGAAGTTGTGATAGATGTGCCACCGGATATATACGACCAGGTTGCAGTAGCTTTTGAGAAGCGCGGTGCCACCATAACAGCCCTGGAGCAGCCGTTGATCAAGGACGATGATGAGTGCGTGAATTGCGGTGCATGTATATCTGTGTGTCCTACGGGTGTGATATCCTTTAGGGAGGACTGGAGTGTGCAGATGGACCTGGATAAGTGTGTGCAGTGCGGTGCGTGTGTGACGATGTGTCCTCATGGTGCGCTAACGGTCCTGAAATCATAGTATTTCAAAAGTTTCGGCATCAATTTAAGATAAGTTTGTAACCAACGTGGTAGTCGATTGATGCCGAATCTGACCATTAGCTCAGTTCTTTTCTTTTTATTTTTGGATTTATCAAAATCTGCTTTATAAACTCAAGTCACGTACCCTAGATTTCGCTAACGCTCAAATCCCGGGCATACAGTTGATGTTCATGGAATCATATTACCATCTATTTTTTATTTCTTATAAAATTGAGGCGTAGATTTTAATTATAAAGATGTTTATAAAAAGTTGACTATCCTGAATGCTCAATAATTTTAGCTTTTTCATTCCAGACAATTCTGATTTTTTTGATTATTTCAGGTCTTCCTCCAATGATATCAATTGTTCGAATCCTTTCTAATCTTTTAAATTCAATTGTGCATAATAATTCAGGAATTAAACCAGCGTTTTTTAATTTTCTTACTCGGAAATCTTTAGTATATATACTAATTCTTAAGTAGCCTACAGGTAAGTATTTTGAAATATCAGTTATTTTTGCATTTTTTCGGGCTGTTTTAATCGATTTTCTTACAATGGACCCACTATAATTTCGAATCAACTCATCAATTGGCATATTTGAATTTGGCTTCACAATAATACTTCCCTTTATGATAGAATGAAATTTATTTTGATGAATTGTCATCTCTCTTGGTTTTATGAATAATTTATAGTAGTTTTCTTTAAACTCACGCCAAGTAACTCGTAAATTAATCCTAATAATAGAGATAAATGTTGCCATCTTAAAAACGATTCTGGGCAATTTATATTTCGGAATGAAAAATATCATTCCATCCTCTAAAGTTTTATAATAATCTTGAATATTATTAATATGTTGATTTCTTAATTTAGATAATTCAAATCCATCAAATGCTGCCCATCCAGGCAGGGAATATTTTGAATCGAGTGAGAAGAAATATCTTTGGTAACCAGGAGTAAATTTTTCAGCAAAGATAGCTGAACTGAATACATGGTAATTTAGCATTATTCTGTCAAGAAAACAGTTTTTCACGAAAATTATCAGTTGACTTCTATTATCAAATATCTCAGACTCAAGATATCCTCTGATTTTCCATCCTGGGGCGTTAGTTTCAGCTCTTAGTTCTTCTATCATGATAGGAAGAGGGATTTTAATGCCATATTCTTCAAGAAATTCTAGGTTTGTAAAATAAAATAAACAAAAACCCAGAGATAATCCATTAGAAATGTCTAACATGTCATCGAATAGATTAATGGTATTTCTAGATGACAAAACGATTTTTTTCTTTTTATCTTCATAAATAATATTCCCATGTTTGAAAACAACTTTACCATGAGCAATTGCATTTCTGATTGTGTTACTATAAGGAGTTGATAAATATTTATATGAAGTACCTTTCAACTCTTCGACTCGGTTAAATACATCAAATCTTTCGAATCCAGCTCCTCGTTTAATCCGTTGATTAGCACTGATAGGAAGTATCAAATTTGAATACACTCCCTCAATTAGTTTTAAGTAATTTGGGTGAATATAAATATCAAGGAAGCTCATTAAATCGTATTCATTGGACGGTAATACCATATCATGAAAGTTTAATGAATTAATTTCACTTAGTGATCTAAATCATATAGATAAAATTTTGTCATAATCATTTAGAATTTCAACAAGAGTGTTTGGTTCTTCTTCTTTAATACTTTCGAGAAAATCATAAATATCTTCACATGCATTTTTAGAGTAAAATCTTTTTGGGATATTATTTAAATATTCCCAGATTGATAAATATGCGTAATTGGAAGTATTCAAAATTGGAAATTCTGAATTAATCTTTTTTCTTTTATACTTATGTAATTCTTCAGTTAATGGAGATTCAAAAAACATTTAATTTCCTCACGCCTAATTTTAGATAGAATAGAGTTATAGTATATATCTATTCATTTCCGAGCATGAGATTTGCTATTTCGCAGTCACTATACCCCGGACTTAAGTACCGTAGGCCTGTATATAATACCTGCCACCCGTTTTTCCATCTCGTCCGTCAATATAGATTTGCATATTCCTTCCTATCTATACCATAGAACCCACCTAAGTATAATGCTTCCTGAACAACTTCAGAAAGCATCCCACAATCAAACCATCAACACCCGTTTAACCCCTTCGCGGGTCAGTAATCTCGCCTGTAAGTGCAGATGCCGCCGCAGTGGCCGGAGAAGAAAGATACACAAAAGCCTTGGCACTGCCCTGCCCTGCCTGTACCGAACACCGCAGCCATGTCCGTACTACCGATGCCTATAGAAAATGCTCCAAGTGGACCGTATGTGCAGTTTTGAACGTTTCAATTTAGGCGCAATTTGATGTTCATTCAAACTCTATACTAATTCCAGTCCCTTTTCTATTTTGTGTATAGAATCCGGATGATTGAAGTATATATTTCTTCCCGTACTTTTGTGCTTTCTTACAAGAACGTCTGTAAAAACTATAGGAATGCCATAGTTCTCTATTACAACATCTTCGTATACTTCCTCAAACTCGTCATTCTTTTTCATATTTTCACTTCCGTAATGTACGTTTTTTCTTTCGATTGAGCAAAGTTATCACAATAATAAGACCTTGATCTGACTTTTCGATACCTAAAATACATGGATAGATATGCTCATTTAATTCCGATTCGCATAGGTATCTTGTTGGAAAATATTCAGTATCATGCAGTTCTTTTCTTATTATCTCGGGATTTATCAAAATCTGCTTTATAAACTCAAGTGACACTCTCCGGGTTGTTTCGCAAAATCCGGAGCATCAGGACCGTGCATCAATTAGTTAAACATAATAATTATATTGGATAAAAATTTTTAAAAAATGCACAATATTTTAAAAAATGCACAATATTATAAATAATGATTTATATTATTATAATTCCATTACTTCTTCTATTATTGTTTCGGCATAAGAAATGTAAGTATTTGTTGTAAATGGTGAAAAATTTATATTTAACTTATAATCAGCATCATTTCTTTTTCTTCTTAATTGATAAAGCATATCACCTATATGTGGATTTTTTTTCTTCATTTGCTCTATTACTTCTTCATGAGCTTTTCCGTCTTTTGAAAAACGACTACTTTTCGATTCCAATTTATTTCTGCTTATCAAATGAGCTGCATAATATGCTCTACTAATAGATGTTCTACATCTTGCTTCAATGTCATATTTTTCATCGACGCTTAAGCTAGTTGCTAAATTTAAAAAATGTAGTGGATCGAAGGTCATAATATTTAATCATTAAATTTCTTCTAAAATTATTGTAAAATTTTTATATTCCCTTAGAATTTCATTTTCAGATTTAATTGATTCGATTTTATTCCTAACATTTTCTGATATTTTTCTCCATAATTGGACAAGTTCTTTGTGATTCGTAATTGAAATTTGAATTAAAATCAAAAATTCTTTCCATTCAGGAATTTCAATATCTTCTTCTATTTCCACTCTAATTCGATAATTTATCCCATCTTTATCCAATATAAAATCTACTTCGGTTAAAGTATTTGCCAAAATTTTATTGAAATGTACATCTTTTTCTGAAAGTTCTCTTATTTCAGAACTAACTTCCGTGATTTTTTCCAATGATAATCTCCTAGATGTTTCAGATTGAATTGAAGCAATCTCGGATACTAAAGCTGTAGTTTCCAAAATTGTTAAAATGGAATTCAAGTAAGAATCATCTAACCATGAATTTGTCAGTTCATCCCTCACTTGTAGTGAAGATACTGGAGGTTTGAAATAATAACCTGCCATCTGGTACTTAAAATTTTCACAAATTTCGTTATTTGGAGTAGTAGTTGAATCTATATATTCCTCATTACATAATGGAATTGATGTACTATCAATTATGGATATCATTTCCACTCCAATTGAGTAAGCAATTGCATAATTTTTTCATCCAATTCTTGGTGAAATATTTGAATATTTTCTTTATCTTTTGAACGATACCGTAAATTCAACATAAATCTACTATTTGGACTTGTTGTACTTGGTTCGATTGACAAAGTAAAATTATTATCATTCTCGGTATTTTCACCGCCAATTCGAATTCCAATTATATTTGTATTTTGAATATCATTTATAAAAAAAGAACCCATATTTAATTTTATGGAATCATTGAGAATTTCTTTTGGGGATTTTCCATCAGATTTTACTATGATAGAGGTAACAATTTCAAAAAATAAAGATAAATTTTCGATTTCATATCCAATTTCAGGTAAAAAAGAATTAATTTCCATATAAATTGATGATACATTCTCTGGATTTGTACCTATTACATTAAGAGCTTGTGCTAAATGATTTAATTCTATTCTTACATCATTTTTTAAACCCAATACCTCAATTGGCTTATCAAAAATTACTTGCTGTCCAGAAAGAGTTTCTTCAGTAATTTTATATTCTGCAGTTTGAAGTTTTTCTTTTAACTTCTTTTTTAAGCTATCAAAATTTGTAGCTGGATTTAACTTATTACCGATGTGATACGGTTCGTAAGATTCTATTTGCAAAATTACCACCAAAGTATAAAATGTAGGTCTCTGAAGTTATTTAATACTACTTAATCTTTATATTTCAAATCATTTAATAGAAATGTGCCCAGTTATTTGAACATATATAATATATTAATTCTAGTATTTAATTTGATGCACAGTATATCCATCCCGCAGTCACCATGCCCCAGACTTAACTACCGCAACCCTGTATCCAATACCTCCCACCCGTTTTTCCATCTCATCCGTCAATACAAATTTTCATAATTTCCCCCCTAACTACGAAAACACCAACACCCGTTTAACCCTTCCTAGGATCAGTTATCTCACCCGTAAGTGCAGATGCCGCCGCAGTGGCCGGAGAAGAAAGATACACAAACGCCTTCGCACTGCCCTGCCTGCCCTGGAAGTTGCGGTTGGACGTGGCAAGCCCTACCTCGCCATCACCCAGCAGCCCGAAACTGCCGCCCATACAGGGTCCACAGCAGGGACTCTCAACAATTGCACCAGCCTCCATGAACTGCTCCACAAATCCTGCGCGCAGCACCTTCATATACTCAGTACGCGACGCCGGGATGACCAGCAGCCTCAGGCCTTTTGCCACAGGCTCATCACCCATGATGTCTGCCACTATCTTGATATCCTCGAACCTGCCATTAGTACAGGAACCCACAAGTATCTGGTCGATATGGGTGCCCTCCACTTCCTCCACAGATTTCACATTGTCCACATTATGGGGACATGCCACCTGCGGGGACAGGTCTGAGATGTCATATTCGCGGAAATCGGCATACTCGCACCCCTCATCGCTCTTCCAGACAGGGTCAAGAGTGAAGCCGGGAATGCGTTCTTTCAGGTAATCTTCAGTAGTAGCGTCAGGCTCAATGATGCCAGCCTTGCCGCCCATCTCGATCGCCATGTTGCTTATGGTCATGCGCTGGCTGATATCCAGGCTTCTTATAGACTCGCCGCCATACTCTGCCGCCATATACATAGCACCATCGGCACCCACATCCCCTATCAGGTGCAGGATAATATCCTTGCTGTACACCTTATCAGGCAGGCGTCCGTTCACCTCGAACCTGATGGTCTGCGGCACCTTGAACCACAGCTTGCCTGTAGCGAAAACCGCAGCCATGTCCGTACTGCCGATGCCTGTTGAAAAAGCTCCCAGCGAGCCGTAGGCACAGGTATGGCTGTCACTGCCCACCACAAGGTCGCCTGGTCTGGCCCAGCCCTTTTCCGGTACTACCTGATGGCACACACCCTCAAAGACATCATAGTTAGTGATGCCCTGCCCGGCTGCGAATTTTCTCAGCATTATGTGGTTCTCTGCCGCATTCAGCGAGTCGGCAGGTACCTGGTGGTCGAACAGGATCACGATCTTGTCCGGATCCCAGACCTTTGCCTCGGCTTTGTCCTTCATGATCTCCTTAAAACCCTGCACAGCCAGGGGTCCGGTGATATCGTGGGTCATAGCGCAGTCAATGTCTGCCATAACAAACTCGCCGGCCCTGACCGGCCTGCCTGAAGCTTTTGAAAAGATCTTTTCTGTGATCGTGAGATTATCAGTGGTCATAGGATGAATGTATAGGGGCGGAAATATAATAAAATTATTGCAGCATGGTTGATCATGACTCCCTTTTCACGATCTTCCTTACCTTTCGTCCCTTAAAATTAATGCCGCCTACCAGTTTGACGCCTGTTTTTTTCCTGATGATATCCAAATGGGCACTATCGAAACTGGCAATGATACTCCTTTTCACAACCATATTGACATTCCCGCCTAAACTTGTAAGTGTTTTTAAAATATGTTCCACTTCAGTGGAAGAAATACTATCATTAAGGCTGATCAGATAGGTTTCAAAAACCATGTTTTATCTATCCGGTTGTGCCAGTTCTACCCACCTTTTCACTGCATCCTGTGTAAGGGAATAATCCATTGGAACCTCTACTTTGCCTGAAGCAATCGCTTCCTCGCATAAATTGTACAGCTCACCGGCCTCGGCATTCTTCAGCGTATCAACAGAATAGATTCCGCCCGCCTTTACCAGAAGTTCTGACGATTGCCTGTCAATCCCCAAACTGCCAATTTGTGAAGTGCTGTCAATGAGTTTTGCCATGGAAATAAATTTCGTTGCAGTACTTTTGCCAACCAGTTCACCCACAGTTTCAGTATCTGCAACAGCCAGGTCTTTGATGGTATTGATGCCTATATCCTTCAGTTTTGAACCTCTTTCAGGTCCGATACCTTCGATCATTTCAATATCCTGGTTTGCCACTATCAGGTCCAATGTCATTCCCGCATCAACCTCTGTACCGGCTTTTGGATTCTGGTCCAGGACAGTACCTGTACCCAGGGTACTTGTGCGTTTAATGATCCTTCCTATTCTCAATTCCTTGTTTTCCAGTATTGTCCTGGCTTCATTGATGAGCTTTCCAGTGACATCCGGAACTTTAAGGGCTTCAATAATAGAGATTACCAGATCCACACATTCACCTTCCAGAACCGCTGTACCTGCTGGCGGGTCCTGTTCAAGTACCGTATCTGCTTTCTTTGTACTGACCTGCTTTACGATATTCCCAGGTTTTAGTTTTGCTGAACGTATCAGGTATTTTGCCATATCCAGCTTTTTACCGATAAGTCCGGGAACTTCCACAGTTTCTCTTGCTGCTATTACAATGTCAACAGGCGTACCGATCAATGTGTTTGTTCCTGCCTCAATACTTTGGTTCAGGATGGTTCCTGATGTGGATTTTGATGATTGCTCTGTAATTTCTCCCACTTCAAGCTGGCTGTTTATTAGAACCTCCTCTCCACTGTCAATATCCAGCCCAACGATATTTGGCATTTCCACATAAATGATCTTTGAGATCGTTATGTCAATGGCAGCCCCGGGGATTGCTAATGAACAAGCCGAGGGCATCTGGTCAATGACCATACCCTGGGGTGAATTACTATTCTTCTCACTGGTCGTACCCGGTTTGAAACCGGCATCAGTTATTGCATACTCTGCCTCTTCCAAGGTCATTCCTGTGAGGTCTGGTACTTCAATATATTCAGAAAGATCAAGTTCTTTAGGTGTTGATCTTATTGTGAATTCAATCGTGCTGAGATTTTCAGGAGGGATGATATCATCTGGCTTAGGCAGCTGGAACTGGAGTTCATCATCTTGTAAGGAAAGGTTTGTCCTTAGTTTCACATTCATGCTGCTGATAATGTAGTTTGCCTTTGACTCTGGCTCATCAAGCTTTCCGGCCATGCTGTCCAGGGATTGCCTGAACGTGGTTACCAGGTTTTTCGATGGAATCTGTGCTCGCTCTTGCTGGAGTATCCGGATATTATTTTCGAGGTTTGCTTTTTCCTCTAATAATCCGGCAATTTGGTTCGACCGGACAATGTTCTCCTGTTCGAGCACGATTTTCTCAGATATGATAGTATTGGTATTATTTCTCAGCTCGTTTATCAGTCTATCCTTGTTTTGCAGTTCAACTTCCACATTATCAATGGTATTGCGGACTTCGATGAGACTTGCATCGTCAATTTCCTTTGCGATCCTGAGGTCTTTCAGGTTTTGCCGAAGATTAGTAATGAAAGTCATATCATCCTCATTCTCATACCTGAATCTATTCACTCACAATTTGGCTGGAAGGCGGGATTGAGACAAACTTGGCTTTAACGGTACTTGCCCCTTCCACATCATATTCATGGTAGTTTTTATATGATGCATTCAATGGTGCGGCATGTAATATGTGCCGATAACCTCGAATCACTCCTTTCGAATCTTTTTCTTCTTTGCATTTCATTGTGAGTGCCATTTTGAGTTCAAGTTCTACCTCTGGAATATGATGCCATGTAGCCTGGATATCATATTGGCTCAAAATCTCATCGTTATCAATAGCAAGCTGGGTGTCAATGGAATTTCTATCCATTGCCTGTTGTGTTTCGGAAATGGATTTTCCGACTTCTGTGATTATCCTGGATAAAGGATTTACCAATACTTCCGAGATTATCTTAGTATTACTGTTGGCCATGATTGTATCTCCAAAAAAAATAAATGGGGAGGAGATAACCGTTATGTGGATGCTTCTATAACTTTTATTGTTGGTACTACTCTGGATGGGGGGGGTACAGGCTTTAATGTGGTACGCAGCAGGCTTGTGCCCGATTCTTTGAATGAATACTTGGAACTGTATTTTGCATCGTAGGTTGATGAATATGCCACTGTTGTGGTATTTTCAAATTTTGTAGATGCTTTACCGAACAGAAAACTGGTCAAACCACCAGTACTAATACTGCCGCTTACTTTACTTTTGTTCGTTAAATTGAATTCCCTTCCGTATTTTTTCTCAGTCGACATTTCCCTTTTCATTGAGATAGCCATCTTTACCTCAATGATAGATTCAGTAAATTCATAGAACCTGGGTTCAAGACCATAGGTGAGCAGTGACATGGGCGCATCATTAGTAACCACATCAGTTGCTGTGACGTTGCCGTCTGCATCAACAGTTTCTTCAATGTACATCACCACGCTTCCTACTTCCAGTTCCGTGTCTGCGAGTGCCTGTGCGACTTTTACTGAGTTCATATCAAGGGCCATCTGTCCCTCTGCAATAGCGAGGGCCATTTCTCTTATCATTTCACCAAAGGGAACGTTTAATAATTCTTGTCCAACTGAAACCATTTGTCAACTCTCCTAAAAATAACTTCTTTGATATGCATAATAATCATGAATTTTAAAATACTTATGTCTTTTGATTGATTTGATTATTTGTTATAAATTTATAAAAATTTTATAAAAGTAATCTATCAGGCAAGACACTGATAAAACCATTTACCCGACAATCACTTCCTGCTGCCCGATCACATTATACAATGCCACCACAAATGAGAACTGCATCAGTATCAGCATGTACAGCAATCCCAGCGCTATATGTCCCTGGGTCAGTACCAGCGAGAACAGTGTGCCGAAAACAAATGGCAGCACATATCCCAGCCGTTCGTACTGCCTAAGCCTTATGCATACCTTTGCCTCCAGTCTGAACAGCCATTTCAGCAGATACCTCATGCCCTTTTTCTTACCTAACCTGAAAATGAGGTACATAGGTATGGTAATAAAGAAGAAATAGATGAAGAGGATAATGCCGTAAAGCAGCACGATGAGCATTACGAACGACATGGGTATCATGATGCCGATAAGACCTGGAATCTCTTTAAGCTTAACTCCCCTGTGGTCAAGAAATATCACCATATTTTTTCCCGTATGTATCCTTTTAAAAAATAGCCTCAGGACAAGGCCCAGCATGGCAAATACAGGAATTATGATGAGTAGGGCACTGATAACATTGCCAACCGGGTCCTCATGGTTCCTGATGCCTATGGCAAAAGGATAGGTAACCAGTTGGGCCAGGAGCAGGACTATGGGAAGATTAATGTCTTCAAGTTTTTCCAGGAAACCCATCCCCATTCATCCTCCCCTACGCCAGCATGCAGGCAGTCTGCTTGTGCCTGAATACAAAGAACACAGCCGGTTCCTCTGAGTTGGTCCTGTGCCGCACTCCAGCAGGCACCAGTATGCCTGTGCCCGGTTTCAACTCAATGGTAGAATTGTCTGATTCAATGACAACTTCTCCCTTGTGGTGAAGGAAGAACTCGTCGTAATCGTGGACGTACCATTTTCCTTCCCCCTCACACAGCACGGCGCGAAGCAGAGAGTCGTCAATGAACACCATATCATGGGGGCGGCGGGGCGATTCCAGTTTACATACTTCCTTTTCAAAATCTATGACCTGTATATCCATTTAAAATTCTCCGTTTCTTAAATAACCAATACCTTCTTAATTATAATATTATCCTGAAGTCAGGTGGGTTTTTATCAGGATAACACTCCAGCTTTTCATTGAACGTTAATGTTATATTTGTAAAAAATAGACAAAAAGCCACAAAATGACAATAACTGCCCGTACTGCCCCCAGATATGATATGATGTTTGGTGACGGCAAATTCAATGCCACCCTCCTGATAGGACCTGACCCATTCGGTGCTTTTTATGATTACAGTGTCTTCCAGGGAGCCAGGCTCAAACTTAAGAAGATCGGTTTTGAACTTACCGGACACAAGGTCGGGATGGATACCTTTGAAACTGTGTTCAACTATGATGGTAACAGTATCAGGGCACGGATAAGGCTGGTCCATGGCCGGAGTTATTCAGGGAACCTGCAGGAACTCTGGCGGGAATCACTGGCATATGAGGACATGGTATATCTTAAAAGCCATGCGGGATACGGGAAACACTTGAGCCTGAGCGATGATGTGAGCTGCTTTACCGATGCCATGAAGGAAGGATTCAGTCATCCGGACAGGAAACCATACCAGTTGTATTACCTTGATTGCTGCAAGAGTGAGATGTATTACAGGGACGTGTTCCGGGAGTATGTGGGATATGAAGGGGTGGACCTGATACTGCATCAGTGGTTCTGCAATTATATTATTATCGGGCCCGTTGTGGTGCTGTTGAAGGAATTGATGGCAGGGTCGGATTTTAAGACAATTGTGGCAGAGATGAACGATGAGTACGGGGTGCCACATGTGGACGTGGAGGACGACCCAGAGGATCTGAAGCAGGACCGTAAGATGGTTACTTATTGTGTGGGTTGATGGTGGCTAAACAAGGAAAATAAAAAATCAGTACTTCCTAAAACCCTTGCTTCCGAATTAGTATACATTTTCTTACTGTATAGATCTATAAGATTATGTACTCAGGTAAATCCGGGTGATAGGAGGTTTTTCTTGTAATTTTGTGGAAAAAAAGGGAGTGTAAAATATTCCTATATTGGTTTTCCATATGGAGTAAAAGTGCTCCAATCATAATGATTAAAGCGTATCTGCATATCCATTCCTAAAGTTTCAATCCATATATAAAAGTGGCTGAGATCATAAAAAGTTAGATTAATATACTATTATTAATATAATGTTATTACAAATATATAGCACAATATATTTTTCAGTTATTACAAAGCATTAATTAACAGTGATTTGCACTGGTTTCGATTTGCACCGGCATAAATCCAGATAATATGAGTATGCGACAAATGCCAAAATAACTGTATTTTAAAAAGTGCTAAAATATTCATATCTATTATTCAAAATGGCTGTGATTTAACATGGAAAGAACAAAAATCATACTTGACGAAAACGAGCTTCCAAAGCAATGGTACAACATACTGCCCGACCTTCCGACTCCCCTTGAACCGCCGCTGAACCCTGCGACCAAAGAGCCTATCGGACCGGACGACCTTTCACCCATATTCCCAATGAGTCTTATTGAACAGGAAATGAGCCAGGACAGGTTCATTGACATTCCTGAAGAAGTAAGGGATATTTACCGCCTGTGGAGACCTTCTCCCATATACAGGGCACACCGCCTGGAAGCTGCCCTCAAGACACCTGCCAGGATCTATTATAAGAATGAAGGAGTAAGCCCGCCAGGCAGCCATAAGCCCAATACAGCTATCGCCCAGGCATATTTTAATATGAAAGAGGGTGTAGAACGCCTTTCCACCGAAACCGGAGCAGGACAGTGGGGCAGTGCCCTGGCTTTCGCTTGCTCTTTATTTGACCTGGAATGTAAGGTATATATGGTAAAATCAAGTTTTTACCAGAAACCCTACCGTAAATCCCTAATTAACCTGTGGGGTGCTAATGTCATACCCTCACCCAGTACCGAAACACAGGCTGGCAGGTCTATCCTTGAAAAACATCCTGATACTTCAGGCAGTCTTGGGATTGCCATCAGCGAGGCTGTGGAAGATGCCGCAACCCATGACAATACCAAGTATGCACTGGGTAGCGTGTTGAACCACGTTATGCTGCACCAGACAGTGATCGGCCTGGAAGCGAAACTGCAAATGGATATGGTGGATGATTATCCGGATGTTATTATTGGCTGCGTGGGTGGAGGTAGTAACTTTTCAGGTATCAGCTACCCATTCGTTCGCGATAAGATGAAGGATAACAAGGACATTGATCTTGTGGCTGTGGAACCAACGGCTTGTCCCACCCTGACAGGAGGAGATTTCAGGTATGATTTCGGGGATACGGCAGAGATGACACCCTTGCTTAAGATGTATACACTGGGACATGACTTTGTACCGCCTCCAATACATTCAGGCGGACTGAGATACCATGGTGATTCCCCGATCATTAGCCAGCTGTATGCGGATGGTATAATGAGGGCTGTGGCATACCACCAGACCGAGATATTTGATGCTGCTAAGACCTTTGCCAGAACAGAGGGTATTGTACCTGCACCGGAAGCGGCCCATGCTATCAAGTGTGCCATTGATATGGCCCTGAAGTGCAAGAAGACTGGCGAGGAAAAGACTATCCTGTTCAACTTTAGCGGTCACGGTCATTTCGATATGGCTGCATACGATACCTATTTCAGTGGTGAAATGACAAACGAATAATATGAGATGGATGCCTGACTGGTATCCTTCCCATAACTTTTTAATTTTTGAATACCCTTTTAGCCTGAATATATTTGAAATTCATTGAGAAGATTTTCGGGAAAAAGGACGAAGCACCTTCCAAACTGACTCTTAAGTCCAATGAGCTTGCGGCTTGGCTGGAAAAGGAAGGCGAGAGTAGATTTGCTGACCTGAGGACACATATCGGGCACAAGTATACTGAGATCAGTACTGCCCTTGAAGACCTTTCTGAAGCTAAAGTGCGCCTGGTGGATGCGTCTTTTGGTGAGAAGGTGTATAAGCGCTTAGCCAAGGCTGGCGCATCTAACAGGGATAATCTTGTAAAGAACCTGGATGTTATTATAGATAAGACTGCAATCCCTGAGGATGCGGACCCGTCTGAAGCATACCAATTCCACCTGGATGCTAAATCAGTACTAAAGACTTGCCTTGAAAACGCTGTCAGGAGCCAGCAGTATGTCAAGGCACTTTTTCCAGAGGAATATAAGGATATCTGGGGCGGGCTGAAGCACCTGGATGTCCTGCTGGATGAGCTTGTTGCCCCTATCAATGAGGTAAAGGATGAACTGGAGGCATATGATAAGCTGCCTGGGGATATTGAACTTATCAGGCAGATGCAGCAGCAGATTCCGGCAGGGCAGAAGAACATCAATGACCTCACTGGCAAGTACGAGACATTGAAGGTTGAACTGGGTTCTGGAGAGGCGAGGCTGGAAGAGATAGAGGCGGGTGATGAGTTTACCAGGGCACGGGAACTGGATGAGCAGGCCCGAACCCTTAAGGGTCAGATATCTGAGGTTGATTCGAACCTGGCGGGTTTGTTTGCTCCGCTGTCCAAGGCTCTTTCCAGGATGGAGAAACAGGATGGGAGCGGGCGGCATACTATGTCTGCTGAGAGCAGGAGGTGTCTGAAGATTGTGAAAGATGAGCCGGTGTCTGCGCTTGATGTTGATCTTAGTGGTTTTTTGGTTGAAATGAAGACGAGGGTTGAGGATGGGAGTCTGGGTCTTAAACAGCAGAAGATGAACAAGAC
>JAUWRA010000065.1 GCA_030610815.1 Methanosarcinales archaeon | reverse complement strand
GCCTATTATCCCATCCCCCCAGCTTCACAACAGTCTGTTACCAGACTGGGTGCGGGGTTCAGTTCAGAGGTGGTGGCTAGCCTTTCCTCAGGTTGGATTTGCACCAACTGGCGAGTATGAATTTATCTCGGCACGCCTGTGCACTCTGTGTCCTCTATGGCTTAAAAATTACAAAAATTATATATTTCAACAACCATGCCCGCCACCGGCAGCACCCTCCCCTCGCTCATCACATCAGCACACACCTGCATTCCCCAGCAGAGGCGGGGCGATGGGGTGCGATGCAGGTGGGTAGGCAGCAGGGAAGTGAAGCGAAGAGTAAAGTGGGGCGGGAATTATTCAAAAATAACCGCAGATGCACGCAGAACAGAGGTTGAAGCTAAGTGTTTCACCGCAAAGGGCGCGAAGTCCGCAAAGATAGTATGAATTGTTTGGTTTTTCACAATAATTCAATAAAGTTAAAGAATATTCCCGCATAACTGGTAACTAATACTATGAAATTAACCAACAAACATATACTAATAACCGGCGGCGCAGGCTTCATCGGCAGCCACGTTGTAGATCATCTCATAAAAAAAAACAGGGTCACTGTACTTGATAACCTGAGTTCCGGCAGGATGGAATTCATACAGCATCACATGGATAATGATAATTTCGTATTGATCGAGGCCGACTTGATGGAACCCGACACCATCACCCCCACCCTGGATGGCATTGATATAGTGTTCCACCTGGCCGCCAACCCTGATGTGAGGCTGGGGGCAGAAGACACCAAGGTGCACCTTGAACAGAACATCCTTGCCACTTATAACCTGCTTGAAGCCATGAGACTGACAGGGTCCGATCGGTTAGTATTTACATCCACCTCCACAGTGTACGGGGCTGCCAGCATAATGCCCACACCAGAGGATTACGGACCCCAGGTACCAATATCCCTGTACGGCGCATCGAAACTGGCATGTGAGGCATTGATATCCTCGTACTGTCATACTTTTAACATGAAAGCATGGCTCTACCGTTTTGCCAACATTGTAGGCAGCAGGGGCTCCCACGGTGTACTGGTAGATTTCATCTACAAACTGCGGGTGGACCCGTTCACCCTGGAGATACTGGGCTCGGGCAAGCAAAAGAAATCGTACCTGGATGTGGGTGACTGTGTGGATGCCATGGTGTTCGGGGTGGAGCACTCGGACGAAACAGTTAATATTTTCAATATCGGATCAGAGGATTCCATCGACGTGGTAGGCATTGCAGATATCGTTACCAAAAAGATGGGTTATAGTGATGTGGAGTACAGGTTTACAGGCGGGGTGGACGGCGGTGCTGGCTGGAAAGGAGACGTGAAGTTCATGCTGCTGTCCATCGAGAAAATAAAGGCGCTGGGCTGGGTGCCCGGTCACAACTCGCACCAGAGTATCGAGATGGCAGTAGAATCGTTATTGAGAGAATAGAAGGGTGATATTATCAGAAGTACAAAGATCGTATGTACCATCGGACCGGCAAGCAGTAGTGACAGTAAGCTCAAACAACTTATCGGGGCCGGAATGAATGTAGCCAGGCTGAACTTCTCTCATGGCACCCATGAAGAGCATAGCGAAACAATCCACAGGATAAGGGAGATTTCAGACCACACAAAAAGCCATACAGCGATTCTTCAAGACCTGAGCGGTCCAAAGATCCGGTTAGGAGAATTCCCTGCGGGTGCCGTCAAACTTGAAAGGGAAAATGAGTTCATTCTCACAGGAAGGCAAGTGGCCGGGGATGAGCATATAGCGTCAGTAACCTACCCGAACCTTCCAAAGGAAGTAAAATCCGGGGATACGATCCTGTTATCCGATGGACTCATCCAGCTTAAAGTAAAGGAATCGGATACACGCGATATTAAATGTGAGGTGGAAGTTGGTGGTGAATTATCATCACATAAAGGTATTAATTTACCGTCCGGGACCCTGAATATACCTTCGCTGACAGCTAAGGACCGAAAGGACCTGGAGATGGGGATACAAGAAGAAGTTGATCTTATTGCCCTGTCTTTTGTCAGAAGTGCGGATGATATCCACAAGGTCAAAAAGATATTAGAAAAAAAAGGCGTTCGAATCCCTGTTATTGCAAAGATCGAAAAACACGAAGCCTTAGACAACATAAATAAGATCATTGATGCAGCAGACGGCATCATGGTTGCCCGCGGTGACCTTGGTGTGGAGATACCAGTTGAAAATGTTCCTGGTGTACAGAAAATGCTGATACGCAAATGCAACCGGGCAGGTAAACCTGTGATCACGGCAACCCAGATGCTCAGGAGTATGGTAGACAATCCCAGACCCACCAGGGCAGAGGCTGCAGATGTTGCCAATGCCGTACTGGATGGTACCGATGCCGTTATGCTTTCTGAAGAAACGGCTGTAGGACGGTTCCCGGTAGGTGCCCTGAAAATGATGTCCAGGATAGTCTTAAAGATGGAAAGATCAGTGGAATTCAAAATAGCAATGTCCAATCGTGATCTTCCTGAAGGGATCTCGGTTGCAGAAGCCATCAGCCATTCAGCAATCCTCGTGGCCCGGCAATTGGATGCGGCCGCCATCATGACCCCCACCGCTCATGGCCGGACCCCAACCATGGTTTCCAGGTACAGGCCTTCCATACCTATTGTAGCCTTAAGTTCTGATCCTGCAACATTAAGGAAGCTTTCACTCATTTGGGGTGTAAGGCAGGTAGAAGTTGATTATTCAGATGATATGAATGTCATGATGAAAAGAGCGAAAGAGGCTGCTGTCCAGACTGGTTTCAAGGAAGGGGACCAGCTGGTAGTGACTGCCAGTGTGCCGGCAGGAGGACCTACCAATTTGATAAAAGTAGAGGTGATCTGATATGGAAGACAGGATCAGGGAATACCAGGGAATTTTCCCGAAGCTGGGCGACCCGATCTATATCGACCCGTTGGGTGCGGTTATCGGGAATGTGGAACTGGATGATCATGTCAGTATTTGGTCAAACGCAGTGGTCAAGGGCGACCCGTGTCCCATTAGTATCGGTCCATGGACAAATATCCAGGACAACTGCACTGTGCATGCCGGCCCGGACAATGTTGCAAGGATAGGCGGGTACTGTGTGGTTGGCCACGGCGCTATACTTCACGGATGCACGATCGGCGATGGCTGCATGATAGGCATGGGGTCGATCGTGATGAACAGGGCTACTTTGGGGGATGGCTGTCTTGTGGGTGCAGGGACGCTGATCACTGAGGGGAAGAAGTTCCAGCCAGGAAGCCTCATCTTAGGCAGTCCGGGAAAGGTGGTTCGGGAGTTGAATCATGATGAGATCGAGGCGATCCGTGAGGCTGCCAGGCATTACTGGGATACGGCATTGGGGCATATGAATAAGGGCACTGAAGTATAGGAGATTTTAAATGATACCTGATAGCTGTAGTTTTTGCAAAGGCAAGCTTGTCAAAGGAAACACCGAATTCGTGGTGAGGGTTGAAAATGAAGTACTTGCCATAAAGGATGTTTCAGCATACATCTGTGAAGAATGCGGCGAAGCATATTATACTCCTGAAATATCTGAAAAAATAGATGGTATTATGAAGAAATTCCATAATTCAACCCTGCTTGTACATCCACTCGCAGCAGGAGAATTAAGTCTCGAAGAAGCAACTGTGTAATATTTAAAATCTATTACGTACCAGATAATTCATGATCCTGTGCCCTTTTACCATTCCCAGTGAGCCCGCTTCTACAGAGAACTCATTGTATTCAGTAACATCATCCTTATTGCCGTTACTTGACAGTACAGCAAAGGGCACAGGGTCATGTGTGTGGGTCCTGAGTGGGATGGGGGTCCTGTGGTCAGGCATCAGCAGTACCTTATAGTCATCAAAGGCCGCCATTCCGTCAAGGATGAGCCCCGCAACCTTGCGGTCGAAATCTTCAATGGCTTTGATCTTTGCATCAATATCACCAATATGCGATGCCTCGTCTGCGGCCTCCACATGTACATACACAAAATCATCCGATTCCAGTGCATTGAGT
This sequence comes from Methanosarcinales archaeon, assembly GCA_030610815.1. Taxonomy (GTDB): domain Archaea; phylum Halobacteriota; class Methanosarcinia; order Methanosarcinales; family Methanocomedenaceae; genus Methanocomedens_A. The sequence continues at coordinate 7,749 of JAUWRA010000065.1, read as the reverse complement.
GCAGCCTCTGCCTTGCCTTTGTAGTTGGTATCAAGGTAACCGGTGGCCCCTGGTACATCTATCACTTCCAGTCCGGCGCAGACCCCAAGTCCTTTTAGCAGGTCCACTGCCGAGATCATGGCCCCGCTAATGTTGTACAATTCCCTGAAGGTGGGCATGGACGGAGCCCTGCCCTGGGCCCACGGCCAGATCATGTTGCCTATGTTCTTACCTTCCTCTGCCCGGGCTTGATTCACTTCATGCCCCTCCAGCAGCGGCTTTGAATCCATAATAAGCCTGATGAGCAGTTCCGAATCCTGACCGCCTGGCAGGAAATCCTGTACTTTTTTTCCTACCTGGTCATGGGGCGGCGTACATTGTGCATCCAGTCCAAGGCCGCCTGAGAGTACCAGCAGGTGGCGGTAGCTGATACCTGGATAGAATTTTACTCCGCTACTGCCGAGATGCTCGTCTACTGCCTTCATAAGCTCCCCTGCCTCATCTGTGGAGATATGACCGGCACTGTAGTCTTCGATAATCCCGTCCTTTTCAGTAATTATGTTACAGCGAAAGGCAATGTCGTCAGGTCCCAGTTCCACTCCCATGCTGACCGCTTCCAGCGGACCCCTGCCTGAATAGTATTTGGCCGGGTCATAGCCCAGGATGGAGAGGTTTGCAACATCAGAGCCGGGCGGCATATCTGGTGGTATAGTTACTGCCTGCCCGCAGACTCCTTCCCTTGCAATGTAATCCATATTGGGTGTATGGGCAAATTGCAGAGGGGTCTTGCCGTCAAGTTCGTCCAGGGAGTAATCTGCCATGCCATCGCACAGGAGTATAACATATTTCATTCTCAGGTTCACCTTTGGGCTTAGATGACCACATCGGATAAAAATGTTATATCTGGGATGTTAATAGAATATAAAATAGGCAATACCTAATTGCCCTAATTCCCCCTGCCTGCCATTTTCAGGAAGTTCTCAATGATCTTCAATCCATCCCCTGTAAGCACAGACTCGGGATGGAACTGCATCCCTTCCACCGGATATTCCCGGTGCCTTATCCCCATTATAATCCCATCCCCGGTCCTGGCAGTGACCTCCAGTTCATCTGGCAGGCTGGTCTCATCCACCACAAGTGAATGATACCTGCCCCCGATTATGACAGACGGCAGCCCTTCATATATCCCGCTTTTACAGTGTATGACCTCTGAAGTCTTGCCGTGTACCGGACCGGATGGTGAATGGATGACCCTTGCCCCGTAGGCCACAGCAATGGCCTGGTGACCCAGGCATACGCCCAATGTAGGTATTTCAGGCCCGAATGTTTTAATTATATCAATACAGGTGCCAATATCAGCCGGATTATGCGGATTTCCAGGACCTGGCGAGATCACAATAGCATCAGGCCCGATCATCTCAACCTCGCCCGGGCTTATGGTATTTGGTACCACAACAGTATCGGGCTCGAACATTGACACATAATCCACCAGGTTCCACACAAAGGAATCCTTGTTGTTCACAAACAGGACCTTCATGCTTTGCCCCCGATAGCTTTCATCATGGCAGCCATCTTCCGCTCGGTCTCATTGTACTCGTATGCAGGGTCCGAATCAGCCACAATACCGGCCCCGGCCTGGATGTATGCCTTCCCATCCTTCATTATGACAGTGCGTATCACAATAGCAAAGTCCGCATTCCCGTCAAGTGAATAATACCCCACACCGCCGCCGTAGATGCCTCTGGCTGTGGTTTCCATGTCATCGATTATCTCCATGGCCCGTATCTTGGGTGCCCCTGACAGCGTGCCAGCCGGGAATATGGCCCTTGCCGCATCGAACTGGTCGCAGTCATCCCGCAGCATTCCGGTCACTGTGCTCTCGATATGCTGTAAGTGGGAGTACTTCAGTACGCTCATGAAATCTTCAACCTTTACAGTCCCGGGTCCGCTAACCATTCTCACATCATTGCGCCCCAGATCCACCAGCATCACATGCTCTGCCCGCTCCTTCTCGTCGCCCAGCATCTCACGAGCCAACTGCTCGTCCTCTTCAGGCGTGGAGCCCCGGGGGCAGGTTCCTGCAATGGGATTGGTTATTAACTTCCTGTTGTGTACGGTCATCAGGGTTTCGGGACTGGCACCTATAATACCTGTACCATCGAACTCGAACAGGTACATATAAGGACTTGGGTTCACCTCACGCAGCCGCCGGTAAAGTTCCACAGGTGTTTGTTCCAGTTCGATCTCATAGCGGCGGGACAGCACCACCTGGAAGATATCACCATCAATGATATGCTGCCTTGCCTTTTTCACAGAATCTTCATATTGTGACCTTGTCACATTACATGAAGCATCATCAATTGGACATGCATCATATATTGATAATTCAACTTTCCCTGCCTCATGTATCAAATCCAGCATACTGCCGGCATCTTCAACAGCCTGGTGGTAGATGGATGCGGCATCATCATCTTTCCCGATGAACGGAGTTAACACCACATGTACAGTATTGCTCAGGTGGTCGAAAACAGCGGTTTTGCTTACCAGTGCGAACTGGGCATCAGGGAAATCCGAGGTATGGGCCTGCGGCCTGTCCAGCCAGCAGTCGTACACCAGGTCATAAGCATTGAACCCGATGGCACCACCCATAAATGTCTGGCGGTCAAAGGATGTACTGTTCAGGAATACTGCACCACTTGCCGGAAATGCCGAGCGTACAGCATCCAGTGTATCATATCCCTGCTTGATCTCACCTTCCAGCGCCCTGCTATTCCCGTTGGTATAACATACCTTTGCAAGGTTTCCTTTTACATGCCGTATCATAGGGGTCTGTGCCGGATATTCCAGTGTCACTCTCCTGTCCTTTACCGTGACCACGGCATCAGGGTCAGAACCCACAAAGGAGAAACGGGCATGACGCTGTTCCTTTTCCACAGATTCCAGGAGGTATGAATACCTGCATGCTCCATTGTTTTGTTCCTTCAAGACACTGTACAACTGGAACGGGGTACAGGGTGCAGGAATCTTTGCACTTAACTGGATGATGGCGGGTCTTTCCCCTGCTGCCAGTTCGCAGAATTGTGTTTCAGTCAGGTCAAGCGGCACGCTGTTCATTGCGTTCGTTGCATTTGTTGCGTTCATTGAACTGACCTCGCATTATTGACAAACATCATCACTTTATCCTCATCCTTTACACCCCCGGTCTCAACTCCAGAGGCTGTATCCACACCATAGGGCCGTACGGTCCTTATGGCATCTGCCACATTACCGGGAATGAGACCTCCGGCCAGTATGACAGGCAGGGAGGAGTGCAGGGTAATTTCGGCACTCCTGGTCCAGTCATGGACGGTCCCGGTACCCCCGGTCTTACCGTCTATTTTAGTATCAAGCAAAACAGCATCTGCAATATTGTCCAGTCCGTTTATTTCATCCACAGCACTACCCACACCAGTTTTGCCATCAATATGTATGGTCTTGATGAGCTTTACGCCAGTATTCTCCTTGAGGGCCCTGAGGTCTTCCGGTGACATGGAACTATGCACTTGCACCGCATCAGGCCGGACGAATCTGGTCAGTTCAAGGGCATTGTCAAGGCTGTCAGGCATGATGACCATTACAGTACTTACCAATGGAGGTGTGGAGGCTACCAGTTCCCTGGCTGTTTCCCTGTCTATCTTTCGCGGCGTACTGACGGGTACCTCGGTGATAAAACCGACAGCATCAGCCCCGTACTTTACAGCCGTCATTACAGAATCCGGGTATTTCATCCCGCATATCTTGACCCTGGGGAAGGGGAAGGTTTGGTATTGCTGTATCTGGTCACTGGTCGGTTTGTGCATGGAAATTCACAAGACTCCTTCAATCGATTATATCTTATGTGATTATCTTATGAGATGTATTTTCCAAGCTGCCCGGTGTCGCCTGCTGTTTCCACGAAACTTTTCAGCTTTTCCAGGGCTGCGCCGCTGTCAATGGTCTGCTGTGCCAGTTCCACACCGTATTTCAGGTCAGATGCCTTTCCACCCACGACCAGCGCTGCGGCAGAGTTCATGACCACGATATCCCTTTTTGGCCCTTTCTGCCCCTGTAATATCGTTACAATATCAGCAGCGTTCTCCTGGGGGGTACCGCCCCTGATATCTGCAATTGTTACCCTCTCGAACCCCAGTTCTTCGGGGGACAGTGAATAAGTCCGGATCTTCCCGTTGTTAAGTTCTGCCACTGTAGTGGTGTCGATATTGGATATCTCGTCAAGGCCGCTTCCATGTACCACAAAGGCCCGCCTGGTTCCCAGGATCTTCAGGACATTTGCCATGGTCTCGCACAAAGATTCATCAAATACGCCGATGACCTGGGACTTGGCATTGGCAGGGTTTGTCAATGGGCCAAGGATGTTGAACACTGTCCTGATTCCAAGTTCCTTCCTGGGTCCGCCCACGCGTTTCATGGATGGATGGAACACAGGAGCCAGCATGAACCCGATGCCTGCTTTTTCTATGGATTCCTCCACCTTTTTTGGCGGCAGGTCTATGTTCACGCCCAGTTCTTTTAATACGTCCGCACTTCCTGATCTTGATGTGATGGAATAGTTACCGTGCTTTGCCACAGGCACTCCGGCCGCAGCGGTAATGATGGCCGAGGCTGTACTGATATTGATGGTGTGTGATGAATCGCCGCCTGTGCCGCAGGTATCAACCAGCGTGCCGCTGACCTTTGGGTTGATGGTGTTTGCGGCTTCCTTCATACCCATGGCCATGCCTGCGATCTCTTCTGCTGTTTCGCCTTTCATTTTTAGGGCTGTGAGGAATGCTCCTATCTGGGCGTCGGTGGCATCAGTGAATATACTGTTGATGGCTGATCTTGATTCTTCTGATGTAAGGTTTTCTCCTGATGTAATTTTCTGGATGAATTCGATCATTAATATCACCTATATCTGATGTACAATTATATACATTATTGTATAGATACGTACGATATATATAAGCTTTATGACATCCAAATAATTATTCTATATGTTTTATTCTGATCATTTGATGCGAAAATATCTCTTGATCTCAAGTGTGGCTGAGATCGAAGTAGTGACATAAGCGTATCCCCTTCAAATTAAATGGTAATTGATCCCGATACCAGGAATTTTAAGACACGGATTACACTGATCACACAAATTCGGAACTGTTATGAAAATCTGTGAAATATCGTCTATATTAATCTTGTATTATTTCATGCTTCATGCATTGGGTATTCGACCATTGTTGTTTGTTTAGCTCAATATTATTTCAAAAAGGGTTGGAGAGTGAGGCAAAACTATTATACTCTAAAATTCAATTAGGATATTAATGAACAATGTAAAGAACATCCAGGCCATTGTTAAAGGCAATGTCAATATGGTAGGATATAGAAAGGTAGTAGAAGGTTATGGATTGTCCTGGGGCTTGGCAGGATATGTTTTTAACATTAGTGTAGACACTGTAGGGTTAATGGCTGGTGGGCTGGAATCTGCGATAGATGGATTTATTCAGGATTTAAAAGTGAAGCGACCAGATACGGAAATAAAAACCATAGAAATAAAGGAAGATATTATTTTACCTTCACCTTTTGGCAGGGTTATATCTGGTGATATGCGGGAAATCGGTGAAAGGCTGGACAGAGGTGTTAATATTTTATCTGAACATACAGGGTTGCTTAATGACCTAAAAGAAAACACATCAATATTGACTGAACATACAGGGTTATTAAAAGAAAACACATCAATATTGACTGAACATACAGGATCATTGAATAGACAGACAGAGTTATTGCAAGGCATCAATGACAATTTTAATACATTACCAGAAAGGATTGCCGAAGCAATAATGAAGAGATAATTTTACTTTCTTGCTGTATAATGAAGTATGACTTATCCCCATTTTTTACAATATGAGGATATATTTTAAAAATTTTTAAATGAAAAGTTTACAAGAATGTAAACCTAATAGCACAGTATATTTAATGGTGCTTCCAATATCACTTTTCAATATACATTATCATAAAACAAACAATTATTATATATGCTCAAACATTAGTGACCATAGTAAGAGGAACGGTTGAAAATGAATCCAAAAATAGGTATCCAGCTCATAGCTGCATTTATGATATTGTCAATGATCCTATCTTCTGTTGCATATTTCATAGGCTCTGACGATTCAAATGAAGAGGATAATAACCAACCATACATCAATACTCCACAGAATGAGTATTTCAATGTTGCCGGGAACCACATATTACACAGCTTTAATTCTATTGCAGACGGGCTGCAGATGTCTAATCCACAAACCTATGCTGCCCAATTCCTTGATGTGAAATATATCGAATCCACTTCTCTGGAACTATGGAACGAGCAGTTACCCCTTAACCTGACTACGGTTAATGTGCAGAATAAGGCCGAAGTAGACCGCCTGTACATGACCTCTTCTAAACAGATCTATTTTGCCCAGGACTCCAACAATGAGTTCTTGCTGCTTAGTACTATGACCCCGAAAATAGTATCCTTTGAATATATCGGGTTACCTTCAAATGATAACCAGTACCTGCTCCTGTTACGAACCGACACCGTCGGTACTAATGTCATGGGCGAGCCGACAATTTTTACACCAACACGCGAATCAGCAGAAGCCGTTATATCTATTATCGAGAGCGTTGCTGTTCCACTAACTGCTTATGATAGATTTAGCCCTGTGCTTAATTATTCTGATGATTATTCCGAATACCAGGTTGTGAACTCCAGGGTTGGGTTTGCGGATCTATATTATATGGGGTTGTACAGGAATGATGACGGCTCATTTACCAGGACGACGATTTATTATAATCCGTCTGCTGAGAGTGCGGCACATATTAATGAACTGGCTCTGAGTGGTTCAGAGCGCGGTTTTAGCCAGTATGATGTCACTACTGAGGGGGATATTCTGAAGGTTGTACTTACTGGTGAGTTTTCACTTGTCACTGGTGAGGATATACAATAATTTTATTTTGTCTCATCCCATTTACCTGAAATAATTATATACTGTAGTGGTCCTATAGTGAACTGTACTTTAGTATATTTATTGCTGAGGCAGTTATAAAATTATGATATGTGGTAACTTCTATGATAGGAGCAAAAAAAATACTGATATTTATTTTGATTATTTTGCTGATGCTTACTGGGATTATTACAGCCGGGTCCCCCAATTCAGCCGAAATATCTGTAGATAAGGAATTGTGCAACGGGAATGCGATATTATTAATAAATGCACAATTTGACACATCGATCCCACAACCTGCAGTTGTTAGTGCTGAGATACTATCAATATCGCAGTATCCGAGTGATGTTGAAGGTTATTATATTGTGCAATTTTCCGGCTATATACGCGAAGAATGGAAACAGGCGGTAAGTGATACTGGTGCGGTTATTTTTGATTATGTACCTAACAATGCCTTTGTCGTAAGGATGGACCCAGCTGAAAAATTACTGGTGGAATCATTGGATGAGGTGCAGTGGATCGGGTTCTATCACCCTTCATACAGGATTAGCCCTGCATTATCGTCAGCTATTTCTAACGCCGCCGGTGTAAGTGCTGTGGCACCGGAGGGAAGGGGAGGGGAGGAGACTGCCTATGAAGATATCATAATCTTGTTGTTCGATGCACATGACAACGAGCGTGTGTTGTCTGGAATCGAAAATCTCGGCGGCGAGATTGTGGATAATGCAGGTGACATTATGCGGGTCAGGATCGATGGGAGTAAAATACCGGATAT
>JAUWRA010000148.1 GCA_030610815.1 Methanosarcinales archaeon | reverse complement strand
ATTCTATCTACATTTTTCGGGTTTTATGGTGAGATGAGGCATACTTTTAACAATCAAGGACTGTAAAAGAAGTATAATTAAAAGATTGGTTGATTTAGTTTGCAAAAAATTGAAGAAATCACTAGATTATGAGATAGTGCCAGGATTATTTACAGTAACGCTTATAATGGTCATCGCCCCTCTACAATATTTATATGAATTGATTCAAATTATGTTTGATCTTGGAAAAAAAGGTAGAAATAAATAGTTTGAAAAATTATTAAAATAACTGGCTTTAAAGGCAATTCACCGTAACAGATGCTATAATTAAATTTGCATATATTTTTCCTACAATTTAATATCTGAATATTATTAATATGTGACTGAAGTATATCACTTATTGGCAAACCTAAATGTTAAATAAGTTGGATGAAAAAAGGAGAGAAAAATTAATTATAATATTTGTTTGATTTGGATAGACATCAATAGTGAACTGTCTTAGGCTTTAATTAAGCTAGATATTGGATTATTACGAATTAAATTTCACAGGTGCGGTTAATGAAGAATATCAACATAGAACAATATATTGAATCTTATCTTAAGAAAGTATCAACAACACAGATGATCATTATCCCGCTTGTCCTCTTATTACTATCCCTTGTTATCCTTGGCTGGTCATTCATTTCTACAGGCAGTCCGGTGGAACTGGGTGTCGAATTTACAGGAGGTACCATAGTTACTGTAGAGTCCCCATTGTCCTTTGAAGAAGTGCAGCAGCAGTTCACTTCACAATTTCCAGACACGCCGCCAATAAGCGCACGGGATGCCGGCGGCGGACGGGTTATGCTCAAGTTCGCTCCCATGGATGAGGCTGCACAGATGGAACTGAACAAGTACCTGACCTCCAATTTCGGTAAGGAGATATCACTGCAGCAGACGAGTGCGGAAATCGGCCAGGACCAGCAAATGAGTGCAATAAAAGCTATCATATATGCATTCCTTGGAATGGCTGTGTTGGTTTTTATCATATTCAGGTCATTTGTACCTTCCGGTGCGGTCGTACTGTCCGCCTTTTCCGATATCATTATTGCAGCCACATTGATGGACCTGTTCGGCATTGCCCTGTCACTGGGAACTGTAGCAGCACTACTTATGCTCATAGGTTATTCCATTGACAGCGACATCCTGCTGACAACCAGGCTGCTCAAGCGAAGGGGCAAGCTGGACGATAAATTAAAGGGGGCGATGAAGACAGGGCTTACAATGACAACTACTACCATTGCAGCCATTTTTATCCTGTTTTTGGTCAGCACTTGTGCCCAGTACGTCTCATCATTTTCCAGGATCGACATCATCAGTGATATCTCCGCGGTCCTGCTCCTCGGCCTTGCCACGGACCTCATGAACACCTGGATGCTGAACACAGGCATCCTGAAATGGTACATGGGACGCGAAGTTCCTATAGGGAAGAGAAAGAGGGGGGGCAGGAAATGAGGGACGAAGAAGTTGAGAAAGGACTTGCCAGCAATCCCAGGATATTGCTGTTGGGTGGGGCCGTAATCATTTCACTGGTATTACTGCTGTTACCTGCCATTTTCCCTGATCTGGGTTTTGGGGGACTCAAGTACGGCCTTGACCTTGATGGAGGTTCATGGCTAGAGCTTAGGCCCGAGGGTGCCATGGCCCAGATCGATGCCGATGTGGGGACCATCATAACACAAGAATACTCATCTTTCCTGAACACGACCGTGACAGTAACAGGTACAACAGATACATCAGTATCGTTTGAGGTCGGGACCCTGGTCACTGCAAAGCAGATCGAATCCCTGGGATACGGCCAGGCCGCAGTGTCTGGTGGAAGGGGCGGAATTTCAGCCGTTACCCTGCAGGTGGATAAGAACCATGTAATTTCCAGGTATCTGGAAAACAGCTATAAGACAGAGGTTGTGCTATCTGAGGACAGGGATGGATTGTGGTATGAGATAAGGAAGCAGACATCTGCTGAAGAATTGGAAGATATACTTGATGATGTCGGGGGTTCTGTGATCTTATACAGGGATGGCGTATCCCAGGCTACACTGGCTAAAACCAAGGAGATACTTGAAGATAAATTAAACCTATTCGGGCTTAGTGATGTCAAGCCAATCATAGTAGAACGGAAATTCATACTCATCGACCTGGCAGGAATCGATATCGAGACAGCAATGGACCTGGCTGCCACACCTGGTAAGTTCGAGATCCGTATCCAGACAGAAGGCAACGAGTCCATACATGCCGTATACGGGGAAGATATCCAGACCGTCGGGATCCATGAGGCACATAACGGGATATGGGGTGTACCGTTCACCCTGACCCAGGAAGGTGCTGTACTCTTGAGAGAGGCGGCCATTGAGACCAATGCGGTCAATGCCCCTCTTAATCATGAGGTTATAATGTACCTTGATAATGAGGTCATTTTTAGTGCTCCTTTGAATGACAGGTTAGCCAGCAATTTGAAAATAATGCCTGTACAGGATATGAGTGCCTCCTTCGGAGGTGACATTGAGAGTAAAGAAAGTGCAAAACAACTGGAATCTCATTTGAGGGCAGGTGCCCTGCCAGTTAATGTGGAGGTAGTAGGTTCGGGCCAGGTGCCCGCATCCATGGGCGCCCAGTTCAAGGAACTTACAGCCATAGCAGGACTGCTTGCTATTATAATTGTCTCATTCATGATATACCTCAGGTATCGCAGGAAAGAGATCATGTTACCAATGATCATAACATCCATAAGTGAGGTTGTGATGATACTGGGCTTTGCATCTGCTGTGAAATGGCAGCTTGACCTGCCTGCCATTGCAGGTATTATTGCGGTCATTGGAACAGGTATCGATCATCTTGTAATAATCACTGACGAGGTATTATACGAGGGAAAAATTCCTCCAACCAAGGTTTACCTTTCACGGATCTCCAGGGCATTTGGCATCATATTTGCGGCGGCAGCCACAACTATCATAGCAATGATATGTCTGTTCTGGATGGGATTCGGCGCATTAAAGGGTTTTGCACTGACAACTATCATAGGTGTGTTGATCGGTGTGCTGATAGCCAGACCCGCTTATGCAAGAATAATCAAGGAAGTATTGAAGGAAAAGCAGGAATAAGTATGGTCCGGCCTACTAATGATGTTATACTTGTCAGGTACGGTGAACTGGCACTGAAAAGCAGGCATGTAAGGAACAGGTACGAAAAGACCCTTATGTCCAATATCAAGTCCATGCTTGATGCTTCAGGTATTGATTACGATGACCTGTCCCGGGAATGGGGTCGCATATATATACATACCACTGACCCTGCCGCTGTGGGGGCCGCAGCAAGAGTGTTCGGCGTTGTCTCGGTAAGCCCGGCCATTACCTGCGAACCCACACTTGAATCTGCAGCTTCTGCGGCTGCTGATGTGGGAGAGTCCATTATCAATGAGAATGAATCCTTTGGCATCAGAGCCCGCAGGTCTGGCAATCACGAGTTCTCAAGCCGTGATATCGGCGTGGCTTGTGGTAATGCTGTTTTTGAACGTGTAGAAAAGCGCAATCCAAAGGTTGACTTGACAACTCCTGACAGGGAGATCATGGTAGAGGTCAGGCAGAACAAAGGATTCGTATATACGGATGTTGTCAATGGTACAGGCGGCCTGCCCCTGGGTACACAGGGTAAGATGGTGGCCCTGGTCTCGGGTGGTATCGATTCTCCTGTGGCTGCATGGCTTATGATGAAACGCGGCTGTGAGGTAATACCTGTATATGTCAACAATGAACCGTTCTCGGATGATACTATGCGGCAGCGAGCACTGGGATGTCTCAGGGTGCTGCAAACATGGGCACCAGGCCATCCTTTCAAGGCCTACGAAGTACCAAACGGCATAAGCCTGGATGCATTCCTTTCAGACTGCCAGCGCCGTTATGCCTGTATATTCTGCCGCAGGATGATGTACCGCATTGCAGCAGGTATCATGGAAAAGGAGGGGGCTTTTGGCATTATAACCGGTTCATCACTGGGCCAGGTGGCAAGCCAGACATCTGAAAATATGATGGCAGAGACCTGCGGGATACATGTACCAATCTACCATCCCCTTATCGGGCTTGATAAGACTGAGATAATCGACATCGCCAGGAAGATCGGGACCTATGATGCATCCATCAGGCCAGCCACGTGTTGTACTGCAGTGCCTGAAAAACCTGCCACTGCTGCAAAATGCGGTGAAGTGTGTAGTGAAGAAGACAATATAGACGTGGAAGAACTGCTAATGGGCGCACTATCCGGTGCTAAAATAATTGATCCTTGTGAGTACAGTTAGTTTCATTTGCCGTCAATGGTCTCTATCTTGAACATGACATTAAGGCCCTTCAGGGTCACCTGGATTCTGTCACCGAACCTGAGAATGTCTTCAACATCGGTATTTGAGTCCCATTCGTAAACATAATCATGGACTCCCTGTATTGGCTTGAATCCCAGGGACATTAACCGCCGGTTGACCTCAGAAGGCATGGCACCTTCGCTATTGAACCAGAGTATGAGGTATGTCTTCATTTGTATCACCTTGGTAAGTTATATTGTAATTTAATTCGTATTATGGCTTTTGGTAATCCATGTCGATCGTGTAGTTCAATAATTTTAGGTTTATGACCTTTCATCCATTCGAAAACTAATGGATTCTTTTTATCCCATTCACTTTATCAAAATCGCTGTCAAAAGATATAATCCTGTCAATTCCAAACTGTTGCATTATTTCAACGGACGTTGCATCAGCAAGCGATATCGTACCGTCATACATTAAGAATGTCTCCATCGCATTTTCCAGTAAATCGGCATCTGTGAATACTATCTTACAGTTATCCACGAAGTACTCGTAAAGGATTTTACCTACCTTCCCACCTTCAAGCGAACCCACCAGTGTCACGCTTTCACTTATTATCAAGTCAGATATCAGAAGTGATTCATTATTTCTTTCTGCTATCCTGAGCGCATCCTTGTGCCACCTGTCCTTCTCTCTTGCGATGCCAATAAAATATGAAGAATCTGCGAATATCATTTAAGCCCCTTCTGGACTTTTTTCTTTGATTCTACTGCATCACCTTCTGATCTTACAAGTCCTGTTATGTCTTTCAGTGTCCGTTTTTTCCTGGGATGTACCAGTATCCCGTTGTTAGTGTCAGTCCATTCAAGGATGTCTCCAGGGATGATATTGTGGGCTTTTCGTATCTTTGAAGGTACTACGGTCTGGTATCCTTTGGAGACTTTTGTTTCACTAAGCATAATTGATTCACACAGTATTTTTAGTTTTCACAGTATTTAACGATTGTCTTGAATTGAATAGGGTAGTATTAAACAGGATGGGTAAGGATATTAAAGTAGAATTATTCTATTATTTTACCAAAACAATATGTAACCGTGGTAAACATGTCAGAATATATGATATCGATAAAGATTGAAAAGTTGGAAGAAGGGGGCTACCTTGCCACCAGTGATTCCATACAAGGGCTAATCGCACAGGGTAGAACCATTGCCGAAACTATGGAAATTGCCCAGGACGTTGCTAAGAAACTAATTGAATCATATATTGACCATAATGACCCGCTTCCTTTTGAGACTAATAAATCCATAAATCATGTCACAAATGTGCAAATTCCTGTAAGTATTGAAGCATGACACGATTATCTCTTATGACAGCATGTAGAATCAAATAATTCATATCGATATAGCATTAATTACAAATTATTCAATTTATCTAAACTATTTTTGGTAACTATTCAGCCACCCTATAAACAGTTTACTTTAAAAAAAACACCTATGCCGAAAAATCAATATACTTTGACATCATATTAAATTAATATTCAAAAAACAACCAAATTTTTCCATTAATCTGAGGGGATTTATATGGAA
>JAUWRA010000160.1 GCA_030610815.1 Methanosarcinales archaeon | reverse complement strand
TATAATAAAGGTGTTAAAATCTCGGATGAAAATATGGCAAAATTGCGGATAGAATACCATTCTTTACATCCAAAATGGAATTATTCTATTTTACCAAATGGAGATTAATTTATATAGGTTATTTTTCTGTAACCCCTTAGTTTCCGGTAAAATCCATTGCGATGATTTTATCATGTAATTTGATTTAATAGACTTTGGTGATTTGGTTTGGACATGAGAAAAAGAAAATATCATCAATTTCCCCTTCATGATGTTGATTTTACCCAAAAGTACAGTTTTTGGGCCAACCTCCCATATCTTGTAGAAACATTTACAGGAATGAATAACAAATCCGGGTCATTCAAATTGATGGGAAATAAAGGGGAAACCTTGAATACAAAACGAAATATTGCCATTGATATCGCTGATGCAAATGTAGATTTTGTACCATTGACCAATCAAAACCAGAAAAATATATTGTTGACCATTGATCAGGATGGTACCATTGATTTCAGGTTTAGGATACTTTATTCGCACCTGAATACAAAATACAACCGCATCGCCACCAGAGGCGATACATTCCTGGTCAGGAGTGAACTTGCAGACGGTATTCTAACATTGAAGATACACCTGGCAGATGGTCCCGGGCATACAACCTGTAATGAGATTGCTGATACTATAGTAGACGAGATTGATCGGAGCAATAAAAAATAATCATCTATATCCATGACAAATTTGTTAGATGCTATTGGAATAATACGAGAGTTGTGCACAAGTTGGTTATACCTGTCCCAGTAAAAAATTTTGTATATTGTTGAATAGTTATAATTTTTTATGGTACACATAGTATAAATTTCTCCTCAACTATTGAGATAAGAAAATGTGTTTATGGACTCCAGTATGTTGAGATAGAAAGGCAAACCATCAAATATGAGGGAATGCTATGCATGTTTAACTACACATGGAAGAATTACTATCTCACCAAGAAATAAAAACTTACCGTCATCTTTCAGTCCGAATGATATTCGAGGACAATCATAATTGGGATGCATTTAGCCTTACACATAAAGACATCTTTCGTGATGTCGAGATTAAAGAAATCAACAAGATGATGTCTTGTAAGGATGAAAACCGTAGTTTTTTCATAAAATTCAAGAGTGGATAAACTCCTAAATGACACATTGAACTGAAATATTCACTGTCGCGGTGAAAGTTCATCGTATGTTGTTACTTATGTGCAACCCTCACAATTTAAAAAGCATAGGTTACAAGATAAGATAAGATTTTTGGAATTATAGTCTTGTAAGGTCGATAAAACCCGCAAGGTTGACTATTCCGATGGCACCCACAACTTCACCTTCTTTGTTCTTGATCGGTGAGACCACTACGGGAACATCCTTAAATGGCCCTTCTTCGACAAAGCCATGGATGGTCTTTTTTTGTTCTATTGCCATTTCCAGATACTTGCCAGTATAATTATAATCCATGACCTGATTGTTCTCAATCCTTATCCCATTTTTATTCTTGCTCTTTACAGTTACCGGGAGACCAACTGCTGAATAGATGGCCATTGCTATTGGTTCTAAGTCTTCAGAAGTAGAATCTTTGGTTATGGCAATTCCTTCCATTATTACACCAGACAAACAATATGATGTAATATATTTAAAGGCTCCGAAAAGGTGCCGTAGATTAAGTAGGCTTATGTCGCAGCCTGCTCCCTGTCCGATTCCTTCATCCACACGCACATGCAGGGTCGTGATATTATCTGTAAAACCGTTATTCTTGATGGCAGTGGAAATCTCATTCAGGAGATACTTGCTCACGTCTTTGGCACTTACCGACGTTATGGCCAGTGACTTCACATAATCTGCGGGCAGCACATAATATTTACAGCTTTTGATATATTCCACTGTGTAATAGCTTACTCAAATGACATTTAACTTTTCGATAAAATGTATTACGATGATTTTATCATATAATTTGATTTTATAGATTTGGGTGAATAGGTTTGGACATTAGAAAAAGAAAATATCATCATTTTCTCCTTCACAATATCGATTTCACCCAAAAGTAGAGTTTTTGGTCCGACCTTCCATATCTTGTAAAAAATTATACAGGGATGAATAACAAATCCGGGTTTTTCAAGATAATGGGAATGAAGAGGAAACCTTGAATACAAAACGGGATATTGCCATTGATATCACTGAGGCAAATATAGATTTCGTACCATTGACCAAGAACATTGATCAGAACGGTACCTTGGATTTCAGGGTTCGGAGACTCTATTCACATCTTGGTATAAATTATAACAGGGTCGCCACCGGAAGTGATACATTCCTGGTTAGAAGCGAACTTGTAGATGATATTCTAACAATGAAAATACTCTGATAGATGGTCCCAGGGATACATTGTGCAACGAAATTGCTGATACTATTGTAGGCGAGATTGATCGGAGCAATAAAAATTAATAATGTATATCCATGATAAATTAGTTAGATGCATATTGGAAATTATGTATCAAAACCGAACAATTTATCTACTATATGTTAAATGAAAGAGTTGAAATTCAGATTCACTTACCCCAGATGATGAATTACTTCAAAAAAAACATGAATTTGTGTATTATTATATGGTAGGTATAATATAACGATGCTTATCTTTAGTAAATAAATTCGAGGACAGTTAAATAACATATATTAATGGTTGAATAAAACTCTTCATAACGGTGAAAATAATATGACAAAGGCCGATATTTTATCACAGATCAAGAAAGCCGAAGAAGATGCAAGAACAATGATATCTAAAGCTAATGAAGCTAAAGCCAAAAAAGTCCTCGAAACAAAGAACCAGTCAAGAGAATTGATCAATGAGGCTAAGAACGAGAGTGCGGCAATTGCTGACCAGAAGATATCCCAGGCAAAAGAGAAAATAATATCTGAAAAAGAAAAAATGCTAAAAGAAGGGGTCGCTGCTGCAGAATCAATAAAATCAAATGCAAATAGCAATGTAGCAAAGGCCACAGAATATCTTGTGGAACAATTTGAGAGGAGCATGCATGCTTAAAGCCAAAAAGGTTTCAAAAGCAGTAATTATAGGCAATAAGAAATTATTGCATCCAACTGTGGACATATTGCATACAATGCAATGTATACATGTGGAAGATTTCACTGAGGACGATTCATTTCTCACAATTGGCAAACCCGGTGAAACGGCATCTGAAGCCTCCAACAAATTGGTCAAGCTACGATCACTTACAAATTTTTTAGGCATAAAACCAACACATTCCGATAAGCTTCAAAATGAAGATGCAATTTTAAATGAACTTGATGCAAAATTAGAAAAGCTGGATTCAACTGTCAACGATTTATTAGATAGGAAAAATGTACTTGGTAATGAACTAAAGAATATAGACGAGTCTATATTAGTGCTGGAACCTCTGTCTTTACTCCCACTGGACCTTGAGTATTATAAGGGTTATAGTTCAATCACAGTCACTACAGGCTATGTCCAGGGTGAAATTTCTGAAATTGAACAAGAGATCAGGAGTATTACAGCAAATTATGAACTGTTATCATCACCTCACGACAAGAGAAATGTTATTACCTTATTTGTGCCTGTTGAACAACAGCAGCAAGTCACTAAAATACTTGAAAAATATTACTTTAATGATATCCATGTACCTGAATTAAAAGGCAATCCCGGAAAGATTATGACTGGGATGCTTAACAGGAAAGAAGACATACAACTCGAACTGACCTCACTTGAAGGTGAAATTGCCGATCTTAAAGGTAAATATATGGATTTCATCCTTGCTTCAGATGAGATATTATCGATCACTACAGAAAAAGCAGAAGCACCATTGCGTTTTGCAACATCTGAGAGTACTTTTATTATTGATTGTTGGATAGCTGATGATAAGTTCCATCAGGTTGAAGATACCCTTGAGACAAATTTCAACGGCAGTGTGATGATTTCCAAACTGGATGTGGAATCAGAAGATATCGAATCCAGTACTATTCCGGTGGAATATGATAATCCCGGGCCGGTCAAGCCTCTTGAAACGATTATGGACCTGTATTCCAGGCCCCTCTATAAGGAGATCGACCCATCAGCTATTATTTTCATCACTTTCCCCCTGTTCTACGGTCTTATGCTGGGAGATATCGGATATGGTCTGGTACTTCTCACACTGGGAATGGTAGGCAGGGCAAAGTTAAAGACCAGCGGTCTGAGACCACTGGCAACACTGCTTGTCTATTGCAGTATTACCACAATATTGTTCGGCATATTGTTTGCGGAAATATTCGGTTTTCACATATTCGGACACCACAGTCTTGTGGCTGAACTGTTAGGTGAACACAGTCCTATTGGTGGGATATTCTATAACTTCCATGCCCTGCCTATACTTGATAGACTTGGCAAGGACGATATACCCATACTTATGATAATAACAGCACTAATCGGTGTTGTGCATATGAACCTGGGTTTCATACTGGGTTTCAGGAACGTAGTGATCTCACACGGCCTGAAGACGGCAGTACTTGAAAAAGTAAGCTGGATGATACTGCAACTTGGAATCGCCATATTTGCCCTCGCAGCCTTTGATGCCATCCCTGAAGTTGGTATGACAGCAGGGATTGTCGTGTCGTTAATTGGTGTGGTGATGCTTATTGCAGGCGAAGGCGGAACAGCCATACTGGAGTTGCCTTCCATATTAAGTAATACCCTGTCATATACAAGATTGACTGCTGTGGGTCTATCTTCTGTAGGTATTGCATTTGCAATCAATAATATAGTGACAGAGATGCTCTTTCCAAAAGGGGGCTTTTTCATAATTTTTGGAATTATTGTGCTCCTCATAGGACACACAGTTAATACCGTACTGGGTGTTATAGCACCTGGACTGCATGCATTGAGGTTGCAGTATGTAGAATTCTTTACAAAATTTTACGTTGGCGGTGGTCGTAAATTTAATCAATTCGGATATACTCGAAAATATACGGAGGTAAAATAAAATGTTAGAAGTTGCTGGAACAATTGAACCAAGTTCAATAGAACTTTTGAAAGATATAGCAGTAGAGAACCAAAAAGGACTTGTAGCCATCGGCGCAGGTCTGGCAGTGGGATTAGCAGGTATCGGGTCAGGTATTGCAGAAAAGGATATCGGTGCTGCAGCAGTCGGTGCATTTGCAGAGCGTGAAGAGCTCTTCGGTAAAGGTCTTATCATGACTGTTATCCCGGAGACTATTGTTATCTTTGGACTGGTTGTTGCCATATTGTTGCTCTTCCTGTAAGACTATTTACCCGT
>JAUWRA010000194.1 GCA_030610815.1 Methanosarcinales archaeon | reverse complement strand
GCAGCATATAGATAAGATTTTTTCAACTGAAGTGACATAAAATAAGTTACAAAAATAACGAGGAGAAAGGCTAACGTATGTGATTTCTGTTAATTATTGTAGATATTTGGGAAATATATATTTACGTGGAAATCCCTGTAGTACGATTATAACTAACCCACCATGCAAAAAAATCACACTATTTCTCTTGAAAACCAAGTAGCCACGCTTCTTCCTCTGTTAAGGTGCCAATAGTCCTTTTAAATGACATTTGTCTGAAGAATGTTACTACAACCAGTTTGGTCATTGCTTCTACATCATACTTGAAATGCCAAGTTTTATCACTGTAGAAATTGTTCATTATTTCAAAAAATGCAGGAAAAAAACATGGATGAAAGACCCACAGTTGATGAATATTTTATGGAGATAGCTGAGGTGGTTGCCAAGCGTTCTACATGCCTGAGGAACCATGTAGGAGCCGTAATAGTACGGGATAAGCGCATCCTTTCAACAGGATATAACGGTGCGCCAAGGAACCTTGAACACTGTCTTGATATCGGGTGCATGCGTGAGCAGCAGAATATTGCCTCCGGTACCAGGCATGAAATATGCAGGGCCGTACATGCCGAACAGAACGCGATCATCCAGTCAGCACTACACGGCGTAAGTATTGAAGATGCCACCCTCTACTGTACCCACCAGCCATGTATATTATGTGCAAAGATGATAATCAATTCAAAGGTAAAGAGGGTCGTATTCGCTAATAATTATCCTGACACTGAAGCACTCAGGTTCTTTAAAAGTGCAGGTGTGGAAGTAAAAAGTTTCAAATCAGAACCAAAATGATACAACAATAAATATGGAGATCACATGGACGATATTGATGTAAAATTATTGAAGATCACTCAAGACGGTATTCCGCTTATTCCCGAGCCGTTCAATGAAGTCGCCGCACAACTGGGCATTTCTGTGGATGAAGTGATACACAGGATCGAGAACATGCAGCGTGAAGGTGTCATCAGGCGCTTTGGCGCATCCATAGGGCACAGGGTGATAGGTATTACTGCAAACGCCATGTGTACCTGGAATGTACCCGATGATCGTGTCGAGGATGTAGGTGCCATTATGGCAGGATTTACAGAGGTTACCCACTGTTACCAGAGGCCCAGGAGACAGGGCTGGCCGTATAACCTGTTCACAATGGTACATGCATACACGCAGGAAGAGTGCAGAAAAATAGCAAAACAGATATCCAGGGCCACAAGTATTGATGATTATAATATATTGTTCAGTGAAAAAGAATTCAAGAAAACCGGTGTAAGGCTTTGAATGATAACATAACCGGACTCCCACCCATGTTGAATGATAACATACCCAGACTCCTACCCCTGTTAATAGATATGAATGACAGGAAAGTGGTGATATTCGGTGGTGGGCAGGTTGGTGAAAGAAAAGCTGCCCTGTTTTCCAGATATGCACCCACCACTGTTATCAGCCGCAGTTTCACTCCTGCTATCCAGGAACTGGGACGGCAAGGCGTTTGTCTGGTCAATACCGGTGGAGAACTATCTGATGATGAGATCGCTCTGTATGTCAGGGATGCGTTTTTAGTAATACCCACAACAAGCGACCTGGAGCTTAACAGGAGAATACGGGATATCGCACACAATAACGGGTGCCTGGTAAATTCGGTTGACGGACTGGAAGACCTTGTGGTGCCGTCCATTATCGAGAGGGGCGATATTATCCTTGCCATTTCCACAGGTGGTGCCAGTCCTGCCCTTTCCAGGTATATGAGGCAAAAGATAGAACAGGCTATCGGGCCGCAGTTCGAGGATATGGCCAGGCTTTTGGGGGAGATCAGGCCGGTATTGAAAAAAGAGGTCGGGTCCCAGGCGGAACGTTCCAGTATATTATGGGCCATACTGGAAGACAAGGTTGTGTGGAAGGCACTGGCAGAGTCTTATGAACTGGCTTTCGATATTGCCTTAAAACATATAAATAATGGAGTTAATTAGTTCAACTTATAAAGCAGAGCAATCGGGAGAGTTTGATGACAGAGATTTCCAGCATGCTGATCACCCATGTAAAAGCCGGTGTGGAAGACATCGAGAAGCTTCATGCATGGCATGGCAGTGTGGATAAAATACTTAATATGTTGTATGCCAATGAACAGGTTGAAGAGTGCTGTGTACTTATGACCTGTAACAGGGTGGAGATATATGTGGTCTCGCCCAAAGGAAGTAAGGTTTTATTCCATTTTGCTAAAAAGATGAATGTACCTGAAAGGATCGTGGATTTCTATGACCATGAGGAATCCATGCGTCACCTGATGCGGGTAACATCCGGCCTGGAGTCAATGATCGTGGGAGAGGACCAGATACTGGGCCAGGTAAAGGACCTGTTCAATATTGCCAGGAGTTCAGGAACCACAGGAAAGATGATCAACACGGTCTTTAACAAAGCCATACATGTGGGAAAACGGGTCCGTAATGAAACGGCTATCAATAAGGGTTCTGTTTCTATCGGTTCTGCTGCTGTGGAACTGGCAGAGGATGAACTCGGGAGCCTTGAAGAAAAGTCCATTATGGTGATCGGTGCCGGTGAGATGGGGACGCTGGTTGCCAGAGCGCTGGCAAACAGGAACCTATGTGCCATATATGTGGCCAACCGCACATATGAGAAGGCACAAAAACTTGCAGACGAACTGGATGGGACTGCCATTAAGTACGAGGAAATCGGGGATTATTTCAAACAGTCCGATGTGGTTATCAGTGCCACTGCCGCCCCGCATCTTGTGGTTACCAGAGACATGATCGAAAATGCCATGTCAGAGCGTAATAAGGATATCCTGCTTGTCGATATTGCAAATCCCAGGGATATCGAGGAGGCAACTGGTGAGGTTGGGGGTGTCAGGCTTTTCAATATTGACAGTTTGAGGAGGATCAGTGAAAAGAACCTTGCAAGGCGTAAGAGTGAGGTTCCTAAAGTGAAAACGATCATTGAAGAAGAACTGGAACTGCTGAAAAAGCAGTATAAACGCCAGAACGCTGACAGGGTCATATCTGCCCTGTACAGTGCAATGGATGAGATCCGGTGCCATGAACGGGATGTGGCTAT